>JANOPX010000100.1:0-3639 GCA_031422115.1 Chamaesiphon sp. VAR_4_metabat_408
TTTTATCCTAATCTAAATATTTCAATTGTAACATTAGGCTAACGCTGGTTTAGTCTTTTGTCTGCGTATCTATTTTTAAAACAAGTAACAAATCAATCTAAGTACTTGTCGTGAAAACTGAAGTGCGGAATGTGGGTTATAAAGGTATCGTAGCATGAATACGCAATAGTCTCAACTACGGCAACAGGCACGACTGCTATGTTCTGTATCCGTCTGTCATTTCCCACTTATGGAGTTTTTATCATGTTGTCCAACAACCACAAACAGTCATCTCATGACGATCGAATTTGTCAGGAACGGCTTCGACAGGCGAGGTGGTTGTTCAACCTATATTTTGCGTTTACAGCAATCAGTGGAATTCTCTCACTCATTGAGGTCGTCCTACTCTTGAAAGGTTGTATTTCTCAAGACACATATGGGACTCTTGGCGGACTAACTTTAACTGCGGTAAGTCATCGTGTTATGAAACATTCTAGAGAAGCAAACGATCGTCTCGATCGCTTACAACCAAACAAAAATGACTAAAACTATTTGGGTGTATGGATATCATGGCACCAGCATGGATCGAGCTTTAGCAATTGTCAAAACTGGTTTCAACCTTAGCAACAATGAGTATGATTGGCTGGGTAAAGGTATTTATTTTTGGCAAGATGCCCCCAAAAGAGCTTGGCAATGGGCACAATCCACTCATCCAGATAATCCAGCCGTGGTGAAATCTAGACTGAAATTGGATCGTAGCTGCTTAGATCTATTGGATATTGGGTATTTCCCACTTTTGAAGACGATGTATAATGGATTTATAACCAGTTATACACAGCAAAATCTAACCATTCCACAGCAGAACCCCGCTCGATCCAAAGCTCATCGACTAGACTGCTCATTCTTCAATTATGTGGTAAAAACATTTAATAGTTCTTCCAACTATCGGATTGCCTCAATTCGATCGGCATTTGTAGAAGGCGACAGAATTTTTCCAAACTCGGCAATTTACGATCTTACTCATATCCAGATCGCGATTTTGGATTCAAGCTTAATTGAAGAGTTATGTATACTCACAATGGATGATATTTAGCTATGCCCCTAGATCCTAAAGAATTTGAAAAAGTATTTGCCAATCACTTTGAAACGATCGCTCCAGAACAGTTTTTAGATAATTTGAAAGCAGCTTGCCCCTACTTGTTCGATGAAGATTCGAGTAATGTCGTTGAAGTAACTAATGACAAAGAAGCAGGCATCAAGATTGTAGTACTAACCGACGAGAAAGTTCAGCATTCTTCTTGAGTACATAGCTTGCCAAATAAGCAGACTCATCATGGAAAAACTTATCCCGATGGAGATTATTTAAGGTAAAATTGCTAAATTTGTCGATCGATTTTGACATAAGGCAAACTCTCTTTTAAATATTACTCGCTTTCTCAAAAACAGTCAGCAGAAAAGTATATTCCAACGCGATATCTTTGAGATATTCATAACGTCCCGATGCGCCGCCATGTCCAGAATCTAGATTGGTTTTGAGCAGGAGTAAATTATCATCGGTTTTGAGATCTCGCAATTTTGCTGTCCACTTGGCAGGCTCCCAATAAGTCACACGCGGATCGTTTAATCCAGCAGTAATCAATAGATGTGGGTAAGCTTTCGCTTCGACATTATCATAAGGCGAATAGGAACGGATATAGCGGTAATACTCCTCATCGGCGGGATTCCCCCACTCGTCGTACTCCAACTGCGTCAGGGGCAAATCGGCATCCAGCATCGTATTTAGTACATCTACAAATGGTACGTCGGCGATCGCTACCTTGAATAGTTCGGGTTTGAGATTAATCGTCGCTCCGACTAGTAATCCACCTGCACTACCACCCGCGATCGCAATATTACCCGCGCTGGTATACTTTTCGGCAATCAAATGTTCAGCACAAGCCACAAAATCTAGAAAGGTGTTCTTTTTCTGCAAGAACTTACCCGACTCATACCAGTGTCGCCCCAACTCCGAACCGCCGCGAATATGGGCGATCGCATAAACAAAGCCGCGATCGAGTAAACTGAGTCGATTGGTGGAAAATCCTGGATCTAGGCTGGCACCATAAGAACCGTAGCCGTAGAGATAGAGTGGCTGCGTACCATCGCGTTTAAAGTCTTGGCGATAAACGATCGAGATCGGCACTTCTACCCCATCATGAGAGCGGGCAAAAATTCGCTCTGAATGGTACTGATTTGGATCGTAACCCCCAGGAATCTCATTTTGCTTGAGAATTGTCTTCGATCGCGATCGCAAGTCGTACTCAAATACCGTCATCGGTGAGACTAGAGAAGTATAGCCAAAGCGGAATTTCTGCGTATCGTATTCCCAATTAGCCGCACCAAACACTAGATAAGTAGGATCGTCGAACTCTAGATAGTGTGACGCTTGATTCTGAAATTCAATCGCCCGTAATTGTCCTAAACCTTGATAGCGTTCGCTAATAATCAGGTAATCTTTAAACTCATCGAGTCCTTCAATTAGTCGATCTGGATCGTGGGCGATATATTCCTCCCAGTACTGTTGCTGTGGTTGCGATACCAGTGTCCGCATAATGCGGAAGTTCTGGGCGTTGTTATTGGTGAGAATGTAAAAATAGCCATCATGATGGCTGACGCTATACTCATGCCCCTTCTGGCGGGGTGTGACGATCGAAAACGTACCGCGAGGATCGTCGGCTGAGACGAAATATTGTTCGCTGGTAATTTTACCGTTAGTTGAGAGGAAGATATATCGATCGTCGCGGGATTTATCGCAACCGACAAAAAACTGCGAATCCTGTTCTTCATAGATTAGCTCATCGCTATCGATCGACTCGCCTAATATATGCCGATACAGCCGATAAGGACGCAAGTTATCATCCAAAACGGTGTAATAAAAAGTCTGATTATCATTTACCCACTCTAGCGAGTAGTAAGTATTGGCGATCGATTCTGGCAGTAGCTCACCTGTCACCAGATTTTTAATCCGCAGCGTATATGTCTCCGAGCCATCGGTATCTTCGGCATATGCCAGGAGTTGATGGTTGGGGCTGATGCTAAATGTGCCAAGCTGAAAATAAGGCTTGCCTTCAGCCAGTTGATTTTCATCCAAGATAATTTCTTCAGGACTATTGAGATTGCCGAGTTTGCGGCAATGAATGGCGTATTGCTTACCCGCCGCCACTCTGGAGTAATAGTAATAACCATCTTTTTTGACGGGGACGCTAATATCGTCTTCCTTTACTCGCGCTTTTAGCTCTTGAAATAAACTCTCCCGCAGTTCGGCGTGTGGCTCTAATACTTGCTCTGTGTAGTCATTCTCTGCTTTGAGATACTCCATCACCTGCGGATTATCTCGATCTCGCAGCCAGAAATAGTCATCGACGATCGTATCTCCATGAATCTCGATCTGGTGAGCTAGCTTGGCGGCGTGGGGCGGTTGCATAAGCGAGTGACAGATAAACAGCAGATCTATATTATCGATCGATTTAACGGTGAAGTGAATTCACCACTACTTGATAAGTTGCTACATTAGGTAGGTGTGGTGAGTTTAATTTGCCAATGGCAGTTGAGCTTGACCAGCGCAGCGATTATGGTGAAGATCGATGGATTGGGACCGGAATGCTAGATGGACGTGTGGCT
>JANOPX010000101.1:0-16110 GCA_031422115.1 Chamaesiphon sp. VAR_4_metabat_408
GAGCCTCGTTGGCGGAGCCTTTCGCCAACGAGGCTCAACCCAACCTACCTCTTACAGCTATTGACAAGACATACCATGAAAGTGAACAATCTTTGTAAGTGACGATCCTAAACCCCCAACTAATCGATGCGGAAGAATCAAGGTGCAATTGTTCTTTGCCTAGCTTATGTCATGGGTTTGCTGGCAACCTTTGCACCTTGGGCGAGATGGGTGCTAATTTTGGTAGGGATAATACCGCCCCTATTGCTGCTGAAAGTTGGGCGAAAGAATCCCAATTGGCGATTGTGGTTGGGGGCGATCGCGATCGCAATTTGTGCTAGTTTTTATCTAGACTTCCGCATTCCTCGCCCAGCAAGTAATGATATCAGTAAGTATATTCCGGCTACGGTGGAGCGAGGTACTTCTCAATTTGTTATCGTCGAAGGCATAGTTGATAGTTATACCCATATTACCCGGAATAATCATAGTCAATTTTGGCTCAAGGCCGATCGATTGAATGAGATTCAGGGTAATCAATTACGCCCAGCAGATGTCAGTAGGGCGGTGGGAGGTAGAGTGTATGTTACGGTGCCTTTGCAGAGCGGTACGGGGCTACAACCAGGGGTAGAGGTATCGATTACGGGTACTTTGTATATCCCCAAAATGTTGGCAAATCCTGGGGGGTTTAGTTTTCGGGATTATTTGAGTCAGTCGGGGACTTTTGCGGGGATGCGCGGGGTACAGTTGCGAGTACCGGATGAGAGTCAGACGAGGGTGTGGAGCTGGGGGAAGTTGCGTCAGCGGATTACAGCAGCGCAGGTGAAGTGGTTGGATGTTCCGGTAGGGCCGTTATTGACGGCGATGGTGTTAGGATCGGAGGCGGTGGATTTGCCGTTTGATTTGCACGACAGGTTTGTACGGGTAGGTTTGGCTCATGCTTTGGCTGCGTCTGGGTTTCAGGTATCTTTGATTTTGGGTGCGCTGTTGGCGATTACGCGGAAGCGATTGTCGGTTGCAGGGCAGTTTAATTTGGGGGTGGTGGCTTTACTAGTTTTTGTGGGTTTGACGGGGTTGCAGCCTGCTGTTGTGCGCTCTGTGGTGATGGGGATGGCGGTATTGATTGCGCTGCGGCTGGAGCGAAAGATCGAGCCGATGAGTGCGTTATTTTGTGCGGCGATATTACTATTAATTTTTAATCCGATTTGGGTGTGGGATATCGGATTTCAGTTGAGTTTTTTGGCTACTTTGGGATTGATTGTTACAGCGACACCATTACAAGAGAAGATGGATTGGTTGCCGCCGACTATATCTGCGGCAATTGCGGTTCCTTTGGCTGCATCGATTTGGACATTACCGATTCAGCTATATGTGTTTAAGGTTTTTCCATTATACTGTTTGCCTGCGAATATATTGACTAGTCCATTGATTAGTATTGTGAGCATTGGTGGGACGATCGCGGCATTAGTAGGCGCAATTTATCCACTAGCTGGGAGTGCAGTTGCTTGGCTACTTTTTTATCCGACTCAGCTTCTGATTTGGATTGTAGATTTTTTCAACAGCTTACCTGGCACATCATTTGCTGTTGGGCAGATTAACATTTGGCAGTTATTAGCTCTCTATATGCTCATCTTGGGTGGATGGCAATATCCCAAGTGGCATAAGTATTGGTACACACCAACATTCATTGGACTAATAATCATTATCATACCGTTACTATTTGGCAAGATAAATGAATTTCAAATTACTGTCTTGGCTAGTAACGATCGACAACTATTAGTCCTCCAAGATAGCGGTCAAACAACCTTATTCAACAGTGGCAATGAAAATATAGTTAGATATACCATCATGCCATTCTTTCAACAACAAGCAATAAATCAAATCGATGTAGCGATCGATCTTAAATCCAATCCATCTGTCCAAAATGACTGGCAAGCTATAAGACAGTTCTTACCAATTCAAACTGCTTATAGTATCGGTGAGGAAAGTATTGAAATGGGCAATATAAAATTTCAACCATTCCCCAACAACGCAGTCAAACAAATCGGCAGAGCATCGATAAAGACACTCCAAACTAGCCCAACAATCCTACAAATCGAACTACCATTTAAACAAAAATGGACGATAATTAGTGATGAAAAAGTTGTCGATACACCTCAAATCATCGACGTAGATCGACTTACCCCCATTCAAACCCTGTATTGGGGCGGTGGGAAACTCAGCAAAGAGTCAATTCTCGCCATGAGTCCGCAGATTGCGATCGCTGCTAGTATCAACCCAGATCCCGATACAATTAAATTACTCGAACAAAACAACGTGCGAGTCTATTATACTGGTCGAGACGGAGCAATCCAATGGACACCCACAGGTGAGTTTAAGCCCTATCTAGAAGGAGAAAGATTTCAGTGAGTAGTCCACTCAATTCCCCAACAATCCATCAATTGCCCAACGGATTGACAATTATCGCCGAGCAGATGCCCATCCCCGCAGTGAATCTGAATATCTGGCTGAATGTGGGTTCTTTTCGCGAAACTGATGCGATCAATGGGATGGCACACTTTCTAGAGCATATGGTATTTAAAGGTACATCTAGGTTAGCCCCTGGTGAATTCGAGCGACTAGCCGAAGAGCGCGGCGCAAATATCAATGCCGCTACCAGTCAAGACTATACCCATTACTACATCACCACCGCACCCAAAGATTTTGCGGCTCTAGCACCACTCCAAATCGATATCGTCGCCAATCCTGAGATTCCCGATGCTGAATTCGATCGAGAAAAACTAGTCGTACTCGAAGAGATTCGTCGATCCAATGATAGTCCCCAACGCCGAATCTATCAACACGCGATCGAGGTGGCATTTAACAAGCTACCATACCGTAGACCAGTTTTGGGGCCAGAAGCGGTTATAGAGGGGATTACGGCGCAGCAGATGCGTTATTTTCATGCGACTCATTACCAGCCCAATGCGATGACAGCAGTGGCGGTGGGAAATTTGCCCGTAGATGAGCTGATAAATATCGTCGCTGATGGCTTTCTGTCTCAAGGTGGTAGTACTCCATCGATCGAACTAATGGGCAGAAGTTCCCGCCCAGCATCAGAGCCAGCATTTAATCAAGTAGTACGACGCGAATATACAGATCCTCAATTGCAACAGGCGCGATTGATAATGATTTGGCGCGTACCTGGTTTGGTAAACCTGTCGGAAACCTATCCCCTCGATATTTTAGCCGCCATTCTCGCTTCAGGGCGGACATCGCGCCTGGTAAAAGAGCTGAAAGAAGAACGCCAACTGGTAAATAGTATCAGTGTCAGCAATATGAGTAATAGCGTGCAGGGGTTATTTTATCTCAGTGCTCAGTTACCACAAGAAAATCTCGCAGAAGTCGAGCAGATTATTCTCGAACATATTAGCGCGTTGCAAAATACCCTAGTTACAGATGGGGAAATTGCCCGGATTCGTCGTCAAGTTGCCAACCGATATATATTTGGGAGCGAAACTCCGAGCGATCGAGCGGATCTTTACGGGTATTATCGATCGGTAGTAGGCGATTTAGCTCCGGCGTTGGATTATCCGCAGCGGATTCAAGCTGTGGATGCGGCGACGTTGCAAGTGGCGGCGAGAAAGTATTTGTCGCCTACGGCTTATGGTGTGGTGACTGTCAGCCCGCGCTAAGATGGTTCTCCTCTCAATACGGTTCGGTTAACAGTTAATTGGCGGTTAAAACCGCAGCTACATAACCCAAAGTCCGCCTACGCGGACTATTTTGAAGACAATAAGAGCGACTAAGCTATCTAGGCGAGTTGCTCTGGTTGTATTGCACATCCTATCTACGATAGAAGATCCCTTGCGCGATCGTAATGACAGTAGCTGAGGCTATTAATCCAAAAGATAAGTTCACGAGCGACTGAGTAGCTTTTTGATAGTTGTCAAATTTGTCGTTAAACGTATCATTTTGTTTGACAAAAGCATCGATTTTGGCATCGACATCAGTCTTTAAGCCATCAATTTTGGTATCGACATCAGTCTTTAAGCTATCGACATCAGTCTTTAAGCTATCGATATCAGTTTTCAGGTCGGCAATTGATTTCAGAACTTGTTCTAACTCAGTCATATTTATTAAGTAACGTACTGTATATCTACTATTGTACTCGAATAGATAATGTGTGTCAAACACAGATCTACCTATTCTATTTCTTGTTTTAAGATTCTAGTTCCCGCTTTTTCTTTGCTTTATGGCGTTGGTTATACTCGATCGAAGTTAATGGTCGATCGCCTATTAATGGTCTGCCAACAGGCGATCCAGTAAAAGAACGTTTGCAGCTATCGCAACGATAACGTTGAGTACCACTGGATGTTAGACCATTTTTTCGGGTATTAGAATCACAGTATATACAGTTCATGATTTAAAATCCAGAGTTATTAAAATGGGTGTCAATCTGCTATTTTATTAAGAATTCCAAAAGTTATTGAAATTGTTCGATTTTGCTCGTTCATTTTCTTGTGTTCTACATCTACCATGTTAGCGAATGAGTTAATGTGTGTCAATAATTGCCAAAAGAAAAAGATATCGCTCCTTGCTACAGGTTGTAAATTGCGGCGCGGACGTATTTGTCACCTACGCCTGATGGAGTGATGACTATCAGCCCAGTTCCGTAAAAGATTTTAGGACAATATGGTATATAAACGCTTCTCCCTGGGTACCTTATACATAGCAGGATAAACCGTAGAAGTGGGTTTAGCTAGAATCTTTGGGTGATAACTAAAGTATCCAAATCAAAACCCGCCCTCCCTACTGCGGAGGTTGATTTACCCCACCCCAGCCCTCCCCTTGGAAAGGGGAGGGAGTCGGAGAGTTGAGAGTATTAACTAAAATCTAGAATCTAACCTCCCCCCTTTCCAAGGCTACTGTGTATACACAAGCCCGATCGAGTTGCTGCGTAGTTCCTAGATTACCCCACCCCAGCCCACCCCATGGCAAGGGGAGGGAGCCGGAGAGCTAAGAGTATTAACTAAAATCTAGAATCTAACCTCCCCCCTTTCCAAGGGGGGATTGAGGGGGGTAATCTAGGAACTACGCCTCACAACATCAAACATAGGTGACTTGTCTGTACAGGATATCAATATAGATCGACTTTTTAAAAAGCTCAAATCATCTAGTTCATTAAAATGGACTAGATGATTTTCTTTTTTTGACAAATTAATTTGCCATTATATAGATCGACATTCTAGACACAATTTCTAGGATACACCCCCTTTTTGACAAAAAGATAAGTAAAATCCGATCGGTTGGGTAGGCAGTACAAACTATTTGATACATTCGATCCAGTACGTCAATTCCCTTGATGCTCATCGATCGCAGATCGTAAATCAGCCTAAAAGCTTTAGTAGCCAACCCTTTAAGGTTTGCAAATATCCACAAACTGACCTATCTCTCATTATATATAGTCACTCATCCATATTCCCTAAGAACGTTAGATTGCCAAGCTCGAAAGCAGAAATTCACCTGCACCAAGATCTAGATCGTTCATGAACTTATATAAATCTGCTAGATAAATGTTAGATCTCTGGTTCGCGGTGGGTACCTTGTAAATATAGGACATTTAACCTTACCCCGATTCGGGATAAACACATATGAAGACTTCAATCAAGTTCGCGACTGGTTTAATTTTGGCGGCTGCTGCTCTAGTAGCTTCCGGCTCCGCAGCTCAAGCCGCTGGTGAAGGCGGCGCAGCAGGTAGCGTAAGTATCAAATTCGGAACAACAACAACAAATACTATTCTTCCTGTTCCTGTTGGTGCTCCTGCTGGTACTGTTGGTGTTACTGTTTCGGTTCCTGATGTTGCTCGCTTGTCTACTTCTGTTGCTGTTGGTAAAAGTTTCGCAGTAGCTACAGCTAGCACCTCTGGTAACAATACTAGTACTTCCGCAATTGGTTCTGGTGGTGGATTTAGCATTGCTGCTAATGGTACTACTTATGCAGCTACGGCTGACACCACCCCAGGTACCGCCCAAATCAACAGCTTTGATACCACTAACTCAACTACCCTAAAACCCACTACTGGCGTTACACTCGCAGACTAATTTGAACTGATGAACTATTGACTTGAGGCACGGGTTGTTTCAGTCGATAGCGCAAATATTTTTATCTGCATTTAGTCTCAGCTTGGTTTTCTGAGTCTAATCACACTAGTAACCATAATAGATCGGTCGATCTATACACACTATCAATTAAGGAAAAAATCATGAAAGCTTCGATCTTATTTGCGACTGGTTTAATTTTAGCCGCTGGTGCTGTAGTTGGCTCTATCAATGTTGCCCATGCAGGTTCTGCTGGCTCCGCAGGTAGTATCTCTGCTGAATTTACTGCTGGTAATGTCCTTTCAGGAACTGCTGGTGCGGTTGCTGTTGGTAAAACTGGTGCTTTCACTGCTGCAACTTCAGGTGGTGGTACCCTTGGTACTCCTGCTATTGCTCCTATTCCTGCTACTCTTGGTGTTGCTCAGGTTGGGAATCCTGGCGATGCTAATTTTGTTGCTGGTGTTCCTCCTACTGCTGCTATTCCTGGCGTTCCTGCTGTTCCTGGTACTCCTGCTACATACACCGCTGTTGCGGGTGGTTATGGTGGTGTTTTGTCAGTTGCTGGTTTGAATACTACAGGTGCTAATTTCTCAGTAACAGATGATGCTGCTTTGGGTACTTCACAGGTTAACATTTTCACTGGTGACAACAACAATGGCCTCAATCTCGTTCCTGCTACTGTAGGCGTTACGCTCAAATAGATAAGATGGAAAACGATCGATCTCTGAGATCGATCGTTTTTGGTGCATCTGGCAAAATTCTGATGCACAACTATATCTATTATCAATCGAGAAAAAACCATGAAAACTTCGCTCAAATTAGCGATCGGTTCAATTTTAGGTACTACTATTTTAATTAATTTCGGTTCGGTTGCTACCGCAGACCAAATTCGTAAAGTTGGTGTTGTGGCGATCGTTTATGATGCTAATAATAATATTAGTAGTTTGGCTAGCTCGATCGCGATCGGCAAGAATACAGCGGCGGGGACTGCTAGTATTGTCGGCAATGAAGCTACTACTTCCGCCGTTGGTGGTGCGGGTACATTGACTTTCACAACTCCGAATACTTATACATTCGCGCCTGAATCTAGCAGCAGTCTCGGTACAAGTTCGACAACTCCAGCGATCCGTGACTCGGCAACAATCGACAGTAATAATCCTCAAGTCATTACGATTATTCCATAATATTTTATTCAATTTAGATTGACAAACAAAATTAAAGATTGGTGATGAAGATATTTCTTTGTTCGCTTTAGTTCGATCGAATTAACGATCGAACTAAATTTTTGTAAATCTTTCTAAACTCTGCTCGAATAAAAAGTCTGATAATCTAGCTTCAACCTATCCCTCCTGATTGTCTTAGTTGATGGAATTGGGCAAACATTCATAAATGCGATCGATATGCTAAAAACCTGGGTGCCTTCTACCAATCGAAAATATTATTGTGGCAATTATTGGGGTAGCATTCCCATCTCTGAGATGATTCGACTTATCTATTCGATCGTTTTAATTAGTTATTTTATTTTGGGCTTTGCAAAGCAATCTGCAAATGCGAATCTAGTACCAGAAGAGATAGTAGTCGATCGATCTGTGACTGCTAAAGATAGCTTACCCACATTACCAAATAAAACGATCTACCCAGGTAAAATAGTTGGAGCGACACAGAAGAGCCTGATAGAAGAACAACAATGTCGGTTGGAGCTAAGAACCAAGCCAGATAATAAACAATCGAAACCTAACCGATTTACTCGCGCTGCCTCAATCTCTAATGTACCATGTGAATTAAAGTCTGAAAATAGCCCTGTTACGAGATTATCTGTAGAGCCAATTATCGCACCACTTACGAAGATCGAAGCATTAACAAATCCTCTATTTATAGTTCCCAGCAAACCACTCAATCGAACGCCCATCTTATTGCCAAATGCCCAGCCGATCCCAAATCCTGTCAAAGATCCACGCTATCAGATTGCCCCTCGCTCAGTCAATCTCGGCAAATTGAATCCAGCTCTGACTCAAATCGTTATCAATGATGTGCCAGTAACCCATCAGACGCAATTTGAAGTTACTGGGGGTACAGATATCGGCGATCGCAGCACTACAAATCCTGGCGTAAATGCAACTGCGCTAAATAGCCCAGAAGCTTCAGAAAGTGTCTCTAGCAATCGCGTTTATCGGACTGAATATCGGAGTGAGTACAGTCAATTACGCACAGTTCGTCAGGAGCGAAATATTACCACCACTGTAGATGCACCCGAAACCGCCTTTGGCTTTCGTCAACAAATCAGCTTTATCGGCGATTGCCTCAATGGGGCTGTATCTTCAACGGGTGCAAAACAAATTTGTACTTATCTACCTGGCTTGAAAACCGATGAGAGTAGTATCGATCCCAACACACTGATTCCCCGTCGGATCCTCCCAACATCACAATTTGGAGAGATTGTAACACCTGAGTCTCGATTGGCAATCAAAGCACCCGGATTTCAAGGTGGTGCAAATGGACAATTACTGGGTTTGGATCTCTATTTTCCCAAAATCGGTACTGAAGCAGGTAATACTCAGAGCAAAGATCGTAGTTTCGATCGATTTGAATCCACCACTACCGTACCAACGATCTCTTTTGGGCGGATTCATCAGGTGATTCTTGCCAATGGTAGAGAGACAGCTATTGCTAGAACTGTACGCGGTTCTAATTATATCTTCAACGATCGAAACACTGGCTGGATGGCGGGTATTCAAGCCGCTACGGAGCTATTACCCAATGTCGAACCATTTCTATCATCGGGCAAAAGAGGCGGCTCTGTGGAGGTCGATCGTAGTTTATTGATCGCAGCTAATAATAATCGCATCCCTGAAAATAGTTTCACTGCTTATTCTGCTGGGATCGGTAGCGGTTTTACACCTAGAGATAGTCGAGCTTCTACTTCCAGTTATCGGGGGATTTGGGTCGGTTTTTCGCCTGTAGTCGATCGTCAAGTAGCTTTAAGTACGATATCTCAAAGCGTCGGAGCCGAGCGAATCTCACTAGCTTCTGGTGGCGAAGGTGGTGTAGAGACAGATACTAATGTTACATCGATCTTCAATCAGAATAACATTAATTCGTCGGGGATTTCTAATGCTTATGTGCAGACATATTTAACTAGATACGAGCGAGATATAAGTACCCGTAATACTAGCATAATTCGCGAACGAACTGATTATCAGCCCCATCTTAGTGCTACGGGGAATGTCACAACTCCAGACTCGGTATTTCGTTACTATAGTGGCGTAATTTTCAACCCCAATAAAACTAGCAATACTACTAATACAAGTAAAGCTTATATCGGTGTCGATTATACCAAAGTCGAAGAACGCGGATTTAGCTACAATCTTACTGCCATTGGCTATGCAAACCCCGACCCTGAATACTATAGCAAAATTACCCTCAATGTCAACAAACAGATCCCCTTGGGCAAGAGTCCAGCTTACAATCTGGGCATATCTGGCAGCATCAATTATGTATTGGATGGAGCAAAAGTATTTGACGCGGTGAACTTCCGTTCGGCAAGTAGTTTCCTAAATATCGGTGCTAGAACCAATTTGGGTGATGTATCTGTGGGTATGAATTATTATGTTGCGACAAATATGCCCAATTCGATCGGCAATTTATTATCGACTAGTGCATCTTGGAAACTTAGTTCTGGACTTACTTTATCTGGTTATTATACCCCAACAAATGATAACGCCGCTCGATCGCCATTTGGAGCCAGTGCCAATATTCGCCTAGGTTCCAATCCTGCTAGCCCCACTCTTGCACTCGGATGGAATCGCAACGAAATCGATCTAGGTGTTGATTCTAACAACAATCGAGCGGGGGTTGCTGAGAATGTATTTACTGCCTACATTCGCTTTGACGCACCGCTCAATTCTTTTAGATAGTCTAAGTTACCGACTGACAATACTCGATCGTATTGACGTTGAGTTCGCATCGCGAGTAGTAATACTGCAAAAGCACCAATTCCCGCGACGTATAGTGGGTAGGAGTAACTAACATAGCTTTGAATATTAACTGCTCTACCAGTTTCCCTAGCCAGCTTTTCCGCAGCTTCGATGGTATTTCTGTCAATTAATAGTGCCGAAATAACTGGGCCGATTCCAGTCGCGATCGTCAAATAAGCCGCATTCAAACCAGAAGTCATCCCTTGTTCTGAGGGTTTTGTATTGAGTGAAATCAAACTACTAATCATCGGTTGAATCGGTGAATTAAAAATCGAGAAGATGATACTTATCGTGACAAAATAACCAACATTAGGCATGATGGGCATCAAGGCAAAACAAGCACTGCGAAAAAATAGCCCCAGAAACATAATTCGCGCAGCACTAAGCTTTTTGCTCAAAAACTTAATTCCTTTTGTCTGCATCAAAGCTCCTACTATCCCAAAGCTAAAAAACAACAGATCGAAAGACGGCAAATTTTGCCCCAATACCTTCATATAATAAGCCTGGAAAGAAAATGTAAACATCCCAAAAGTAGTACCAGTCAAGAAAGTCACTCTCAGTAAAGCACCGACTCCTGGTATTGACAAGCCAGAAATTACATTTTTTAGTCCTAGATCGAAGATATTGCTAGTTTTAGGTGTCGCAACTTTGAGGGTTTCTGGTAGTAGCCAAATAGTCAAAACTAGTGCAATTGCTGCCAAAATAGAAGAAACCACAAATGGTGCGCCAAAAGATATTTGAGTACTAAAATAACTAATTAATGGCCCGATCACAAAGCCCACACCTAACGATGCCCCAAATAAACCAAATGCACGGGTACGCTCTTCAGGTTTGCTAATATCGGTGATAATTGCTTGAGATACTGAGATATTACCACCAGTGATTCCATCCAAGAACCGAGCTAAAAATAATACTGTTGCAGTACTCGCCGTACCGACAACAAAATTGGCAATAACTGTGCCTGCAAGACTAATAATTAATAATGGTTTGCGACCAAATTTGTCAGATAGTTTGCCAATAATTGGTGCTGCTATAAATTGAGCGATCGAGTAAATAGCAAACAGAAAGCTAGTCTGAAAGTCGCTCAAACCAAAGTGCTTGCCATAACTATACATATTTAGAATCAAGGCAATCAGGCTCAAGGCATTGACAAAATTGATGAATAGAACAATACGTAGAGTTGGATTCATTAGTTGTTTGAGATAAATGCAATTTGGACATGACAAACTACGAAGATTAAATATGCCAATTGTAACAATATCTTCAGCAATGAATTAAGATTGTTTCGACTTTACTTTATGGTCTGAATCAAGTTAAGATTAGACTATAAGGTTAGTCATTTAGCTATAAAAATTAGTAGAGTGCTTTCTCCAAAGCTCTGGCAAAAGAGATTGGGAATAAAGATCTATGTATCTTTATTCTACCCAGCGGGATTGTCAAAATAACATCATCTTAGTCGCGATCGAATTTAGTCAATAACTGTTCGATCGCAGCTAAATAGTTAATATATTTCTTTACATTCGATCGAGCTATAGGAGATGGTTTTTATCATCTGGCTCAAGCCAACTGCTCTAAGAGGGCTGATTGACGGACAAATCTTTTATCGTAGGTTGGGTAGCAGCCCGCGTAAGCGCAAAGCGCAAGCTACGCTAACGCGTTGGCGAAGCCTCTGCCTTAGCAGAGAGAGAAAACCCAACATCTCTAGGGTGTTGGCGGGGTTGGTTGGGTTTTGCTACGCGCAACCCAACCTACGATTTTTCGACGTTTCAGGAGTTTTGTCCGTCAATCAACTAAGAGGGTGTTTGAAAAGTTATTTTTAATACTCCCATCCTAGAAAATCCCCCCTAGCCCCCCTTAAAAAGGCTTGTGTGTACACCGTAGCCTTTCCAAGGGGGGAATGAGGGGGGTATCTAGAGACTATGCTTCACAATTATTGGCGTAGTCTCTAGATGACCCCACCCCAGCCCTCCCCTTGCCAAGGGGAGGGGGCAAGAAAGATCTCTGCTGTCAACTAGTCTCCAGCCTCCCCCCTTTCCAAGGGGGGAATGAGGGGGGTATCTAGGGACTATGCTTCATAATTGTTGGCGTAGTCCCTAGATGACCCCACCCCAACCTTCCCCTTGCCAAGGGGAGGGGGCAAGAAAGATCTCTGCTGTCAACTAGTCTCCAGCCTCGTAAGCGCAAAGCGCAAGCTACGCTAACGCGTTGGCGAAGCCTTTGCCTCAGCAAAAGCGTCTCCTTTGGAGAAAACCCAACATCCCCAGAGCTAAACAGATAAGAACAGCTTAATTTTATCTAAGAGAGCTATTTATTCGATCGATTAGAGAAAAATAGATCGGTTTGCCTAGGGAGTATAAATTCAGGGCGGGCACAAGACAACTGGGCGGGTGACCCGCCCAGTCACGCCCTTACACAATTAACCTGTAGGGGCGTGACTTGTGCCCGCCCGAAGGTAGTATTTTATGAATTGGTGTAGAGTTTAATTTGCCGATTATTAATTGGTTGAAGCGGCCGAGCATCAACCTGGTAGAACTTTTCAAATTGACGGATTTGGTTGTCAGAAACAGAAATCGGTGTTGTCAGAATATGCCATTTCACCCCTTCACTACAAGGGGGCGTAGTCAAAGATCCGGTATAAGCATAATAAGATTTATTCGGTGGTAATAAATCTGCCGCATTAATGGTAGTGTCGGCATTTTTATTGGCTTTGTCAGAGCGAGAGATTTCTTGCCAAACCTGGCTAATTAGAGGATGCTCTGTGCCTTCATTCATCAGTACCCCAATTACAGCAAGTTTGCCGACTGCATTGCGATGAACTAAGTGCATTTCCATCGCCGCAGCTTTCCCAGCAATCTGATGCTCGCTGGGAGTATGAAAGTGAAACTGAAGCAACGCATACTTTTCGCCATCGATGGAGATACTGCTCCCTGGGGCATAATCTGCCTGAATACTGTGACCATTATCGAGCACAACTAAAGGCGAGGATCTATAATTGAAGACGATCGGTGTTGAAGATCCTTTGACTGTATTCTTGATATCGATCGGTGATTGCTCGACACCCAATTCACATTTGCTAAATTTGGTGCTCAGTTTGCCCCACTGGGTGGGATTTTCCATACCACCATAGCCCCAACGAGGTGGAATCTCATCTGCTAAGGCAATTAGTGGTAATAAGAATACAGCGATCGAGACTAAAATAGAAATAGCTGCGATCGATAGGTATTTTTTCATCAAATTCTCCTCAAGAATTATTTTTGTGCCAATCGATCGAGCTAGGATCGAATCTCCATATATTAAAATATATAAAGTATCGCCAGTCAATATTCTATCTACAATATACTTTGTGCCCTATGTCCACTAACCTAAATGGCTTGTCATCCGAGACAGCAACCAAACTTTCACCAGATTCGCCTTGTGAAATGACAGTTAGTGGTAGCATAGCAGCAGATCCTGAAGATCCGAACAGACTGATCCTGACAACTACAGATGGTTGTCAATTTCGCGCCGCACCGATCGATAATCTGATAACTAAAGGTACAAAACAGTGGCAAGTTATCCCATTGACTCAAAGTGATGGCGAGATTGCCAAAATGCAGATTGTGGGCTGGGTAGAGCAAGATTTACCAACACCAGAAAACTATCAGTGTATCGGGCGAGTCGTCCAAATCGGCAAAAAACATACCGCCGCCACCTTCAAGATGAGTCGCCCTAATGGGCAAGCCACCTTTAGACATACACTCCTCAATCCGCCAACAGAGATGCAGATAGAGGAAAGATGGCGCGTAGTCGCTCATCGAGAGGGGAAGTATCTAAAAATTGTGGCAGCGACGATCGAATCTCATTCAGCCAGTTTACCCGTTCAAACGTCCAAAAAAGTAATTTCCGCAGATTCGAGTGTTGATGAGGTAGAAGTGCGGCTCATCGCCACAGCAGCCCTCGATAACGAGCTAAAAGGGCAAGAGTGGAAGTTGGTACTCGTTCGAGCTAAAGGCAAGGTATGGGAATGGGAAGGATCGAGTACCACATCGCCAAATATTCGCGGTAGGGTGCAAGTTCATGTGCGGGAAAAAGTCGCTCAGGTATATCTCTATCCCGATGGTTCTTCATTCCTTCCAGGCGAGGAGATCGAGGATCGTCAGCAGTCAGAGGAGGGTACTGAAGAGATTGTCAAGCCAGAAGATCGGCTGATTGTGACTCCACTTGGCGCAGCCAGAGGGATTGGCGCATCTTGTTTTCGGGTACAAATTGGCCCATATGAGATCGTGATGGATGCGGGAACTCGCCCCAAAGGAAGCGATCCTTTACCTGCATTCGAGCTACTAAATCGCCCGAATTTACTCCTGGTTACTCACGCTCATTTGGATCATTTGGGAGCCGTACCAGTATTCCATCGTCAGTTTCCTGATGTACCGATGATTTGTACCCACGGTACGCGAGAAATTGCCCGCGTGATGCTAACTGATGGCTTGAAAGTGCAGACATATCAGCAACAACAGAATGAAGACTTTCAACCGCTATATGATGGCAACGATCTCGATCGAACATTATTCCACCTTCAGACTGAGCCTGTCGGGATTGATTTCTCACCCTTGCCAGGATTGACGATTCGGTTCGTTCATGCTGGGCATATCGTCGGGGCTGCTTGTATCTACATGCAGTACGGCAATCGCAGTCTATTTTATACCGGAGATTATAATACCACCAGCAGCCGCACCGCTGAAGGATTGAAACTCGCCGATTTGCCCAAGGCGGATATGCTCATCACCGAGTCTACCTATGGTGGCGATACTCACCCCTCGCGCAAATCTCAGGAGAGCGAATTGATCGAAGCAGTGATGAGAGTCGTGCAAGCGGGGGGTAATGTGTTGATTCCGGCTTTTGCATTAGGTCGCGCTCAAGAGATTATCTTAGCACTTCGCACCAGTCCGATCTTTATGACTGCCAATGTGCCTGTATATGTGGATGGGTTGGTAAGAGAAATTACTGACTTATTCCAAAATCAATTGGATTTACTCCCCAAGACAGTGCGGAATTTTGCCAAGACTCAGACTCCATTTTTTAATGAGAAGTCTTCCCCCCATATTATCTCAGTCGGTGGAGCTAGAGAACGTCCTCTAGCTGTCTCCAAACCTTCCGTGGTGATTGCGAGTTCGGGGATGCTTTCAGGTGGAGCGAGTATGCACTATGCCAAGATGTTGTTAGAGCGAGAAAACGCGGCAATTTTTATCTCTGGCTATACCGATGAGGAATCCCCAGGGCGATTTTTGCAAAGCTTGCAACCAGGAGAGGAAATCGAATTTGATGGAGCGATGCTGACGGTGAGAGCGACAATTCAACGCTTTAATTTGTCTGCACATGCCGATCGAGTGGGGATTACCCAAGTAATTCATCGAGTCGCACCCCAACACTTAATCTTGATTCACGGCTCCAAAACAGCCCTCCACGAACTTGCTCGCGCTGGAGATTTGCGCGAGAAATATTGGATTCATATTCCCGAAGTTGGCGATGAAATCACCTTCGACAAACCACCAGAACATCTGTCAAAGGTACAAATTGCGCGGGTAGATGCGGGACAAGAATTTGAGATCGAAATTGAAGCCGAATATGATGGTGCGTGGTTGAGAATCGCCGATACAGTACTCGAAGATCCGCGCTGGCAAAATCTCTCAGCCACCGGGATATTATCAGCAAAGTGGACGAAGGCGGGATTATTAATCAAGCCTGCAAACTTCAAGGGAATTACTATCGATGCGGCAATTGCTACTGGACTCGATTGTTGTGCTGCATGTGGCTTTTTTGATGGTCGTATTTGTCGTGGTGAAGAGAGTCCACTATACAAGAGAGATGTCGATCCTTTTGCTAAATGTGCAGAGTTTCAGCGACAAATAGTTACTATTGCAGCAGATGAAGATCTAGATTTAGATTTAGATGTATTAGTATAACCCACATTCCGCACTTCGGATAATTCAGCGGTTAAAACCGCTGCTAGTGATACGAAGTCCGCCGAAGCTGTACTGAGATTTCCAACCCGCGTAGGCGGGTTTTGCAACACTAGCGGCGGTTTTAACCGCTGGTAATTT
>JANOPX010000102.1:0-4468 GCA_031422115.1 Chamaesiphon sp. VAR_4_metabat_408
ACTAGAGGAATTCACCTCGAACAAATGAGGGTTGTGGACAATCGGCGAATAGATTGTCAACTAGGCACCTTGGAAGACAAGTACTGGAGTGAAATAGAGAAGGCTGTTTGCATCGTTTTGGGGTTTAATGCAATTTTTGAAACCTAGATTTTGGTAAGTCACAATTTACTAATCGACGTGGGTTCGAGTTGGGCGGTGGGATATCTAGATTAACTTCATGCTTCAGTCGCTTTAGTTTAGTGCCCAGATAGGATTGGATTTCAGCAAGTTGTTGCATTTTTTGAGAGATCTCCTCAAGTTTGCGTTCCACAATACGGATCTGCTCATCCGTCGGAATCATCGAATGGCTTCCCCAATCCTGAACAAATTGTTTGATTTCGTTGAGCGTAAATCCTAATGCCTTCGCCTGATAAATCAGCAGCAATCGTTCTAGCATATCTTCACTAAATTCCTTGTAGAGTCGCGATCCTGCTTGTCGATCGTCGGCAGTAATCAAACCCAGTTTCTCGTAAAAGCGAATTGTGTCTTTAGTTAGACCAGTTCTTTTGGACAGTTCACCAATCAGCATTGCGTCGCTCCACAACTTCTTCAGCTCCGCTTGACTGTGGAGTATACTCCATAGTTTATAGTATTCCATAGAAATATCTGGATGTTTGGTTGCCAAAGATGAGAAAAACAGTTCTAATTACGGGGGCTTCGAGTGGAATTGGTAAAGCAACCACTCAGAAGCTAATTGATGATGGCTATTGCGTATATGCTTCTGCCCGCAGTGTCACTAAACTAGAGCCTCTGACAGCCAACGGAGCCAGAATTCTTGAATTGGATGTCACCCAAGATGAGTCAATGCGATTGGGAGTCGATCGCATCATTCACGAATGCGGCAGACTTGATATCTTAATCAACAATGCTGGATATGGTTCTTACGGTGCTTTAGAAGACGTTCCGATCGACGAGGCAAGACATCAATTTGAAGTCAATGTGTTTGGAATGGGAAGACTTACACAATTAGTTCTGCCATATATGCGCGAACAGGCGTTTGGGAAAATTGTCAATATTTCGTCTGTAGGCGGCAAAATCTATGAACCGCTTGGAAGTTGGTATCACGCCAGTAAGTTTGCTGTAGAAGGGCTGAGTGATTGTCTCAGGCTTGAACTTCGACCGTTTGGAATTGATGTCATTATTGTGGAGCCGGGACCAATTAGAACAGAGTGGGGGTCGATCGCGATCGAAAAATTAATGCAGATGTCTGGTCATACTGCCTATGCAGTAGAGGCTCAAATAGGCGCAAAATTATTAGCACTCAGTAATGACGAAAAGATTGCCTCTGAACCTAAAATAATTGCAAACACAATATCAAAAGCGATTAGAGCCAAGTATCCTAGAGCGCGATATGCGTCTGGGACTGGAGCAGCATTCTTAGTTACATTTCGCAAGTTTGCGAGTGACGCTGTGATGGATTGGTTCATGCGGTTCATGATTAAGCAAGCAGCATCGCGACAATAGGACGAAATCTCCGGGCAAAGATATAAAAGGAGGATAATGTGCAATCATAATTTCAAAATTAACTGATAATCTTGAGGCGTATCGAGATCGATCGATCCTTGCGGAAAATCAATGGTTTCGACAGTATTCAAATAACGCTGAATTACTGTTTTTGCACCTTCTAATTGATGCAACTTCAGCAGTTCTGAAAATAGGTGCCGATCGAATAAAGCTGGAACACCAATCGTATTTTGATAGCTCGACGCAACGATCGATTGATGAGTAGCATCATAGATCGATCGCAGTTGCCAAATTGTTTGTGGTGAAACAAATGGCTGATCGCACAGCAGCAAAATTGTAGCTTTCACATCCATATTTCGATTACCTCCGGTACAGCAAAGCTGAACGACTAATGCTTGGATACCCGTACGAATTGACGATCCCATCCCTGTTTCCCATTCAGGATTATTGACTATTTGCACTGGTAAATCACTGACCTCCGCCTGAATTTTATCGCCATAAGCACCCAACACAATGATAATTGGCTCGCAATCAGCAGCGATCGCTGTCTCTGTAATCGATCGCAATAAACTCTTTCCTTGCCATTGTAATAATTGCTTGGGTGTGCCCATGCGAGTCGAGGCACCTGCGGCGAGGATGACAGCCGCAATCTGACTAGGTGAGCGATCGATCTGCATAATTTAGAGGGGGTGAATTGAAGATTGGCGATGTTTGAGGAAACCTCCAGGGCGATTGGCGATCGCTGCCTGAATTTCGGCAATGATGGCGATCGCAATTTCTTCTGGTATTTCTGCACCAATATCTAGACCGATCGGCGCATGTAAACGCTGGAATTGTGCGGCAGTAATAACTAACTCTTGCAGCAATTTAGCCGTGCGTTGACGCGATCCGATCGCCCCAATATATCGAGTGGGAGTAGTTAATAGATGCCGCAAAATTTCTAGATCGTCGAGATAATTGTGAGTCATGATTACGGCGATAGTATTCGCGTTAATCTTGACTTGGCGATCGATCTCCTCTCGACGTGCCAGGATAACGCGATCTGCCATTGGAAAGCGATCTAGGCTAGTTTCTTGCGCTCGACAATCCACGATCGTAAGTTGCCAGCCCAAGGTTTTTGCAAACTGAGCCAAGGGCAAAACATCGCGCCCTGCACCAAAGATCGTTAGATGGGGTGGTGGTTGAATTAGTTCGATCGATACAGATATCTTGCTGAAAGATCGATCGTATTGATGGTGCATAGTAGTTTGTTGGTGCAAGGCGATTTGAGCATCTGCAACGATCTGTGCGGACAATTCAACATCATCGATATTGCTGACAATTTCACCATCAAAATGCAGCATCAATCTCGCACCAATTGGAACTGAGGAACTACCTTCGACCTGAAATATCGTTGCCAAAACGCCCGATTGCTGACGATCGAAACATTCACCAATAAAAGTCAATGGATTGTGAGATCGATTCTCTTCCAGAGACGCTTCTGCTGAGGCAGAGGCTACGCCAACGCGAACGACTAAATGCTCCACCAAAACCGACACCACCCCATCACAACCTAACCCAAATCCCCACAATAGATCCTCCTCCGTCGTGGTGTCATAGGTAATGACAAAGGGCTGATAGGGCGGAGTTTGTTGCTGTACGTGGCACAAAATATCCTGTTCGAGACAGCCACCACTTACCATCCCAGCAATTTCATGGCTACCTGCAATTAACATTCTGGCTCCAGTTTGACGATAAGTCGATCCTTGCGTCGCGACTACTGTAGCGAGAAATATCGACGACTCGACGCTCTCCAAACTCTGGCGATAAGCGTTCAAAATGGCTGACAAACTGTTCATCACGCCTTGAGCTGGAGGGGTAAATCGCGCAACCGTTGACCCGTCAGAGCAAACACAGCATTGGCTACAGCGGCTGCGACGGGGCCGATTACAGGTTCGCCCATGCCTTGAGGATCGAGGTTACTGGCAACAAAATGTACGTCGATTTGGGGTGGAGTTTGTGACAACCGGAGGATGGGGTAATCATCAAAATTCTGTTGAGTGACTGCGCCATTTTCAATTAGAACTTGTTCGATGAGAGTGCTCGACAATCCCATCACCACCGAGCCGCGAGCTTGCAGGGCTGCCCCATTTGGATTGACTACCAATCCTGGATCGATCGCAATTACTACACGAGTTACTTGGATTGGCTGGGCTGGCACGAAATACGGCTTGGGGATGCCAGTATCTTCGGTAGTATTACTACTTTGCACCACCAGCGAAGATTTCAATGGTTCGCTACCGCCACCAACTTGGACTTCCACCACCATTGCCACAGCGGTATTGGTCGAAAAACTACAGGCTACCCCGCGAGCTGTGCCCGTTGGCAGTGCTTTTGTCCATTGACTCTTGGTTTTCACTTCCTCCAGTACAGCCTTGAGCCGTTTTCCCTGGGCGGTGTTGGGTAAATTCCGCAGTCGAAACTCGATCGGATCGATCTTCACACTATGGGCGAGTTCGTCGGTGAAACTCTCCAGGGCGAAAACGTGCGGAAATAGCCCTATACCTCGCCATAAGCCCGTGGGAATGGGCAATTCGATTAAACGGGTATGAACGCGATAATTGGCCGCCTCATAGGGGCTGAATAGCCCGCTGAAAATACCTAGATCGAGTTGATAGCCAGTCGCCAAAATTGGCCCGACGATCGGCGGTTCCAAACGTCCCGTGAGGATGTCTCCACTAGCTACCGTATGTTCGAGTGCCACAATTCGACCTTTGGGATCCACATTGCCCCGTAATACAGCGTGGGAAGGTGGACGGTAGAAACTATTTTGCATTTCCTCTTTGCGAGTCCATGTTACATGCACTGGGACACCTGCCGCTTGAGACAACCGCGCCGCTTCGACAACTGCGGTTTGATTGCCTTTGCGCCCAAAACTACCGCCCATTTGCATTCCATGTACGACAATCGGGCGACTCTTCCCAAA
>JANOPX010000103.1:0-77222 GCA_031422115.1 Chamaesiphon sp. VAR_4_metabat_408
ATTCAAAACTCGAATTTACAAGAAATTCTAAGTTAGAACTTTTACTACTACTTCGCCATGAAGATCGTAGTGGTCGGCTTGATGAATGCGAACAGGAATAATCGACCCAAGTCGGGCACTCCCACTAACATACACTAATCCATCAACTTCGGGGGCAAATCTGGCAGATCTACCAATTAACAACCCAGAACCGGGGTGTTCTTGTTCGATCAGCACATCTACTACCTTTCCTACTTCGGCTTGATTTCGCTGTAGTGAAATTGGTTGTTGGATTGCCATGATCCCATCCCGTCGCTCGTCCATCACTGCTTGAGGCAGTTGGTGGGGCAAGGTGGCGGCGGCAGTGCCTTCTTCGGCGGAGAAGGTAAATACACCGACATGATCGAATTCATGCCGTTGCAGGAACTCCTGAAGGTGTTGGTAGTGACTATCGGTTTCGCCAGGGAAGCCGACAATCAATGTCGTCCGAATTACCGCAGCAGGTAGAGCAGTTTTGAGTTGCTCGATGATGCGATCGTTTACCTGTCCTTGCCAAGGGCGATTCATGGCACGAAGGACTTCAGGATGGGAATGCTGAAGTGGCAAGTCTAGGTACGGCAAGACATTTGGGGTCTCCTGCATGGCTGCGACTACTGCGGGGGTTAATCCCGTTGGGTAGGCGTAGTGCATCCGAATCCACGGGATATCTACTTTGCCCAATGCCCGGAGGAGTTCCGCCAATTGAGGTTTGCCGTAGATGTCGATGCCATAATTGGTGGTGATTTGGGAGATGAGGATGAGTTCCTGTACGCCTTCATCTGCCAATCTGTGAGCTTCGGCGACGATCGATTCGATGGTTCTCGATCTCTGTTTGCCCCGGAGATGAGGAATGATGCAAAAAGCACAAGCATAATCACAACCCTCGGCAACTCGCAAATAGGCTACCCCTTCACTCGTCGTTCGGTAGCGCGGCGTATGCTCGTCGGCGATATAAGTTGGCTCTTGGGTAATTTCTACTACCCGTTCGCCTTTCTCACTCCGCTCGATGACATCCACGATTTTATAATAATCGCCACTACCCACCACTGCCACAGCTTCTGGCAATTCTTCCAGCAACTGAGCCTGAAAATGTTGGGCCATGCAGCCTGTGATGACGATTTTCTTACCCGCTTCAGCCAGTTCGACTAAGGTACGGATAGATTCTTCGCGAGCGGCATCGATGAAGCTACAGGTATTGACGATCGTATAATCGGCTGAAGTTTCATCAGCGTCTACATCGTAGCCTGCTTGCACTAGCAGACCGAGCATATGCTCGCTATCGATTCGATTTTTTTCACAACCTAGGTGAGAGATTGCGATGGTTGGCTTGTTGCCCATGTAGTCTTGATTTGGTTGTTTCCAACAATAATGTCAACTGCTGTGACGTACTCTGAAAAATTAGAACTATGCCCCATATTTGAGGCCAACCACCATTCACTGGTGTCAGTTGCGGCGGATGAATTCTGACTGAAGCTACTAGTTTGTCCTACTAGCTTCCCCCGATTAGGGGTTGTTTCGTCGATCTGAAGAGCAGTCGAAATTGAATCGTTACGCTTTATTCTAGCACGATGTTGCGGAATGTAAAGGGGGGACGGGGGGACGGGGGGACGGGGGGACGAGGGGACGGGGGGACGAGGGGACGGGGGGACGGGGGGACGAGGGGACGAGGGGACGAGGGGACGAGGGGACGAGGGGACGGGGGGACGAGGGGACGAGGGGAAAATTAAAGAGCAACACATCATGAATATTTCCTATCTTCTCCCAGTCCCCCAGTCTCCCAGTCTCCCAGTCTCCCCCTCCCCCAGTCTCCCCCTCTCCCCGTCCCCCAGTCTCCCCCCTCCCCCCCATCCCAACTCCCAACTCCCAAATTACTGGCACCAAATTTGTGGATAATGGACGTAAAGAGGAATAGACGATCGAGATCGATTACTTTGTTTACCGGAATACGTCTACCAGTGCCAGTTATGACTGGGGATCGCTCTTTCCCATAGTTAAATAGAAACGTGAACTTAAAGCAAACTTTTAAAACCACCCAGCCGATTATTGGGGTAGTCCACCTGCTACCCTTGCCTACTTCCCCACGCTGGGGAGGGAGTTTGAATGCGATAATCGATCGAGCCGAACAGGAAGCCGTCGCGCTGGCTTCTGGGGGTGTCGATGGGATTATCGTCGAGAATTTTTTTGACGCACCTTTTCCGAAATCTCATGTAGATCCTGCTGTTGTCAGTGCGATGACAACGGTGGTATTGCGGTTGATCCAATTGGTATCGTTACCGATCGGCATCAACGTATTACGCAATGATAGTATTAGTGCGATGGCGATCGCCACTTGCACGGGATCGGCTTTTATTCGGGTAAATGTCCTCTCTGGTGTGATGGCGACAGATCAAGGTGTCATTGAAGGTTGCGCCCACGAGTTGCTCCGCTATCGACGAGAATTGGGTAGTAATGTGGCGATTATGGCAGATGTTCTCGTCAAACATGCCCATCCAGTGAGTTCGCCGGATCTACATACTGCGATGCGAGAGACGATCGATCGGGGTCTAGCAGACGCTGTAATCTTCTCTGGATTGACAACAGGTTCTCCGCCTAGTCTAGAAGATTTGAAGTTGGCTAGAGCGGCTGCTGGCAGCACTCCAGTCATCATTGGGAGCGGAGCTGACTGTCATAATATTGCTAGGTTGATGACAGCGGCTGATGGTGTAATTGTTTCGAGTTCGCTCAAACGTCAGGGCAAAATCGAGAACTCTATCGACCCAATTCGCGTCAGTCAATTTGTAGAGACGATGAGATCGGATATTACAATTCGATCGCACCAACAAACAATGACTGATTCAATGAAAATTTATCCATGAGGGGTGAGGGGTGAGGGGTGAGGGATGAGTGAATAGAAATTTAGATATCCATCGTTCTCATCCCATCCCCCTGTCCCCATACCCTATCACCCCTCACCTCACCCCTCACCCCTCACACCTCCCTATGGCACGTCAAAAACAAGTTCCCTGGATCTATCAATACTCGCGACTACTAATTGGTGGCATCGCAATTCTAGGCATTCTGGTCACAGCCTACCTAACTTGGGTCAAACTAAGTAACAACGGGGTTTGTGGTACCGAAGGTTGTGAAAAAGTTCTCGCCAGTCCTTTTGCCAATGTTGGCGATTTTCCGTTGACTGGTTTAGGTTTGTTGAGCTATGTTGCTGTAGCAATCATGGCGTTTGCACCAACACTGTTCGATCCCAAAACTAACAAAGCCCAGTATAAACAGATTAACGATCTGACATGGCTGGGATTGTTTTTGGCGGGTGTAGGTATGGCTGTATTTAGCGGATATCTGGTGTACTTGCTCGCTTTTGTGATTCAAGCTGCCTGTCCATTTTGTATTGCCTCTGCTCTATTTAGCTTTAGTATTTTTGGGCTAACTTTATTCGGTCATGAGTGGGAAGATTTAGGGCAAGTTATCTTTACGGGAATGGCGGCGGCTTTGGCTGCGCTCGTTGTATCCTTGGTGTTTTATAATATGGCTGTTGGTACCCAGATTAGTTCGCTTTCACCTACTACTCAACCAGAACCTAGAATTGGTTGGGAAATCAAATCAGCCTCTAATGCTGATGAAATTAAACTAGCCGAACATCTCACTCAACAGGGTGCGAAAATGTATGGGGCTTATTCGTGCTCTCATTGCCACGAACAGAAACAATTATTCGGTCAAAAAGCCTGGGATAAAGTCACTTATGTTGAATGTGTCGCAGATGCACTCAAAAATCCTCAACCAAAAGCATGTCAGGATGCTGGCATCAAAGGATATCCCACTTGGTTAGTCAATGGAAAAACCGAGCCTGGAGTCAAAAAACTTGCCGATCTCGCACAGATGACTGGCTATAAAGGCGGTACGGCTTTTCAACGCGATCCACTATTCAAGAAACCAGGATAATCGAGACTATTTGTCAGAATTAGCTTGGCAAATTAGCCTTAATGGTTTATATATTTTAGCATTAGCCACTTTACAAATTTTAAGAAATGTTCGGAAAATTGCAATTGGTTCGAGCCTCTGTAGCGATCGTCGTCGGTTCCTTAACTGCTGGAGTAGTACCAGTTCGTTCGCAGAGCGTCTCCAATGGAGAATCGAATCCCATTACCATCGATTCCGCAGAGCGGACGCAACGCGAACGAGTATTGCAATCTCCCGCTCCACAACTAATCGCTGGAGAAACTGGTAAAATTCGTCGCTATGGCAAGGGTCAAGTTGTCTTGGATGCGGATGCTGCTACAGTTTCTGGGCCAGCAGAAATCGCCTTGGTAGAACATTTGGTCAAAATTGGTGCGAAGTTCTATGGGGCTTATTGGTGCTCTCACTGCAACAAACAAAAATCAATGTTTGGGGCTGTTGCTGCGGCTAAATTGCCATATGTTGAATGTGCCAAAGATGGAGAAAACTCCCAGCGACAATTGTGTAAAGACCTAAATATCAGAATGTTTCCAACTTGGTCGATCGATGGAAAAATGGTCGAAGGAACTCGCGAACTCAAAGAGATTGCCTTACGCTCTAACTATCAAGGGCCAACGAATTTTAAGTATTTTAAGTAGATTCGATTAGACTAAACTTAATTTCTAAAATTTGGGAGATGAGTATTATATCTCCAGATCGCTTACCCCTTCTTCCTTTTGCCAAGATGAATTATTTACGCAGTCTCTACCGCTTGCCAATTTTATCATTACTATTGTCTTCGCTCCTCTTTGGGGCATTTCCAGCCCAGGCAGATCCAACAACGATCGACAGCTTCAATATTGCTACTCCGACATCTAAAATCTCTCTAGCCCAAACAAAAGTAAGTCCCGAACTAGAGCAACAAATCCTCCAAGTCATCCGCAAAAATCCCGACGTGCTCCTGGAAGTATTGCAAAAATACGCGATCGAACAACAGCAAAAAGAACAACAAGCTCAAGCCGAAACAATAAAATTGGCGAGAAAAGATGTGAAGTCTTTCATCGGTGATTCCCCCACAATGGGTGCGAAAGATCGCAAAATTGTCATGGTAGAGTTTTCAGACTTCCAATGTCCCTACTGTGCCTCTGCCAGCGTCAATGTTAAGCAGTTTATGGCAAAACATAAAGACAAAGTTACCTTAGTCTACAAACACTTTCCCCTGACACAGATTCATCCCGAAGCTCTGCCCGCTGCTCGTGCTGCTTGGGCGGCAAATAAGCAAGGTAAATTTTGGGAGTATCATGATATTTTGTTTGCAAATCAAGCTAAACTAGGCGAACCGCTATATCTCGAAACTGCGACAAAGCTAAAACTAGACCTCAAAAAGTTTAATGCCGATCGCAAAATCGCCGATGCTGCCATTGTCAAAGACTTTACCCTCGGACGCAAAGTTGGTATTGAAGGTACTCCTACTTTCATCCTCAATGGTGAACTCGTCGCAGGTTCAGGATCTCTAGCAGACTTGGAAAAAGCCTTCGCAGAAATTAAGAAATAAGTGAATGGTAGGTTGGGTAGCACAAAGCGCAAGCTACGCTAACGCGTTGGCGTAGCCTCTGCCTGCGCAGAAGCGTCTCCCCGTGAGAGAAAACCCAACATCCCTAGAGCGTTGGGTTATTTCGAGGCGTTCGCGTAGCGTTTGCCGTGCCTACGGCAGGCTAACGCCAACAGCAAAAAGGCTCTTACTCGAGCGGTAGGCTACGCCAACGGTTTCGAGGGCTGCTACCCAACCTACGACTACTACTACCCTACCACCCTACCACCCTCCTACCCTCCCACCCCTAATGAATCACCAATCATCAACTCAACCCGCTGTTTACCGAATTTTGGATGCTAATCTAGATCGTGCCAGAGAGGGATTGCGAATTATTGAAGAGTGGTGTCGATTTGCACTCAACAACGCGCAGATGGCAAATGAATGTAAGCAGATGCGGCAAGAATTGGGGATGTGGCATACAGCCGAAATTAGAGCAGCGCGTAACACTGTTGGGGATATCGGTACTGGATTGAGCCATCCTCGTGAAGAAGAGCGCGCAGATATCGAGCAACTATTGCAAGCCAATCTTTGTCGAGTACAAGAGGCGTTGCGGGTACTAGAAGAGTATGGCAAATTGTCTTTATCTGGCATGAGTAGCGGCTGTAAGCAGATGCGGTATCGAGTTTATACCCTAGAGAGCAATCTACTCACCTACCGTCGTCGTCAGCTCCTCAAAACGGCGAGGTTATATCTAGTCACATCGCCGAATCCCGATTTGTTTGCGCGAGTGGAAGCGGCTTTGCAAGGTGGATTGACTTTGGTGCAATATCGTGATAAAGAGAGCAACGATCCCGATCGACTCATCATCGCCGAAAAAATGTGCCGCCTTTGCCACCGTTATGGGGCACTATTTATCCTCAACGATCGAGTAGACTTAGCTCTAGCCGTCGATGCTGATGGGGTACATTTGGGACAACAAGATATCAGCATCGCTCTAGCCAGACAATTACTCGGTACACAGAAGATTATAGGTCGATCGACCACCAATCCCGATGAGATGGCGCGAGCAATTCAAGAAGGGGCAGACTACATCGGTGTAGGCCCTGTATATGAGACTCCGACAAAACCTGGCAAAGTTGCGGCTGGGCTAGAATATGTCGAATATGCTGCCAAAAATTCGACAGTACCTTGGTTTGCGATCGGTGGCATCGATACTGATAATATTAATGATGTCATCAAGGCTGGCGCATCGGGAATCGCGATCGTCAGGGCGATTATGGAATCCGAGCAACCTACCCATACCGTTCAATTCTGTCTCTCGATGTTAAATCGGATTAGCGTAAATTAGGGGTCATACGGTTTGGTTAGCCACCGATTAAAATCGGGGCTAGTGATGCAAAGTCCGCCTACGCGGACTCATAGCACAAATCAAATTATATTCCTAATCCATCATCCCTCATCTCTCAATGATCGATCTACAAGTTAATGGCGATAAATACACCTGTTCGCCCCATACAACTTTGCCCCAACTGCTAGTCCAAATGGGGCTAAATCCTCGTCTACTCGCTGTAGAGTATAATGGTGAAATTTTGCATCGTCAGTTTTGGGATGAGACAGAAATCAGTACTGGCGATCGATTGGAAATTGTCACAATCGTTGGTGGTGGCTAATCAGGGTCTGTAGGGGCGGGTTTATGAATCTAATGACGCTTCTACTAGAGATTCGTTCAAACAAAGCCCTCCACTAGAGACGTAGGCGGTGCCCAATCCAAAATCCCGCTTGGTGCGTTCCACTGTTGGGGAACCCGAACAGTTCACGCATCCGCAAAATCCAAAATCCAAAATCTTTAAGCCTCCTCTAAGCTCGATCGATTATTCACTTGTATGGTCGTAATGCCCTCACAGGTGCGGCCGATTAAGCCGCTGAGTACTTTGCCTGGGCCGACCTCGATCGAGCGTTCTACGCCCATTTTAGCTAGCTCTAGGGATATTTCTCGCCAGCGGACAGATCCGGTAATTTGCCGATCGAGATTTGCTTTTAATTCGGTACCATTGGTGGTGGCGATGGGTGATACATTTGACAAGACGGGAATTTGAGCGTCGTGAAAAGTCACTGGAGCGAGGAGCTGGCTAAATTCGGCGGCGGGTGTCGCCATGAGGGGAGAGTGGAAGGCTCCCGAAACATTGAGGGGAATGGCGCGTTTGACTTTGATTTTGGTTAATAATGCGGCGACACCTTCTGCGGTACCAGAAATCACTACTTGAGCGATGCTATTGTCATTCGCCAAGACTACGCCTTCAGTTTCGGCAATGGCGGTGGTGAGTTGTGCGCGATCGAAACCCAGTAAGGCTGTCATTTTACCACCACTGGCCAGATCCATCAATGCCGCTCGACCCTTGACTAGTTGCAATCCAGTCTCAAAATCAAATACTCCCGCTCCATAGAGTGCGACGTATTCGCCCAAACTATGCCCAGCGACGACATCTGCTGTCAATCCCCGTGCTTTGAGCAAGTCCACTAAGATACATTCAACCACATATAAACAAGGCTGGGTAAACCGAGTCGAGTTGAGTTTTGCCTCATCATTTTGACATATATCTGTGACCGACCAACCGAGAATTTCGGCGGCTCGATCGAATGTTGCTCTAGCTGAATCTATTTCTAATAAATCTACGCCCATCCCTAGTGCTTGAGAACCTTGTCCGGGAAATACCCACGCTGTTTTCATTCTTATATGATGATTATATTTTACTTCGTTCCCAATTTACAATTTATTTAGTCGTCTACTCTTTTGTCAAATGCTGGAATACGTCGATCCAATCTATGTCGATCGAGATCTTCATCAAATGTATTGCGGTGGCTTTGAGTTTTTTCGAGGCTCAGATCGTCGAGGTAATTTCTGAGTGACTTAAAGCCTTTGCGAACCTCGGTTGTCACAGTGCCTTCAATTAGATCTACTCGTTTGCAAAGATCGGTCATATCTTCACGCAAAGAATTTAGATCCTGCTGCATCGCTGCTGTATTTTCCTGCATTGTCATCGTGCTCTGGCGAACAAAATCGCGCAGTTCAGTAATTTGGGCTTCTAGATGATTGAATCTTTCGTCTGTCATAGTTTCGGTATCTTTTGATAATATATCGATGAGAAATTTTAGCCCCATTTGAATATCGCGGCTCCCCAACTTAATCCAGCTCCAAAACCAGAAGTAGCGATCGTATCACCGGATTTAATTTTACCAGATCTTACCGCTTCATTGAGGGCGATCGGAATTGAAGCAGCAGAAGTATTACCATAATCAGCGACGTTACTAACTACTTTTTCGGGAGCAATATTTAATCGTTCGGCGACAGCATCCATGATTCTTTGATTGGCTTGATGGAGAATCAACCAATCGATATCTGCACTAGTTAGATTAGCTTGATGAATCACTTTATCGATCGCTTCCGGTACTCGATCGATCGCAAATCGATAGACTTCCTTGCCATTCATGGTGATGTACTGATACTTACCTTGAGTCAGCGTAATACCAGCAGTTAATTCTCGCAATTCTGGTTGAAAAGCTAGATTCAAGCAACCATTTTTGCTGCCATCACTCTTAATTTCAAAACTGAGCAAGTCCTCTTTTTCCTGACTCCCCTGCATCAAAATAGCTCCCGCACCATCACCAAACAAAACACATGTATTGCGATCTTCCCAATTTACCCACCGCGATAATAAATCGCCGCCAATTACCAAGGCATTCCGAAAAGTCCCCGTGCGTAAATACTGAGCCGCCGTAACTACGCCAAATACAAAACCCGAACAAGCGGCTGTCATATCGAAAGCTACCGCCCTTGTCGCACCCAATTGCGACTGAATCTTGCAAGCCGTACCAAATAAGTCTTCTGCGCTAGAAGTAGCCAAGATAATCAAATCTACATCTACCGCTAATACTCCCGCCATCTCCAGCGCCTGTCTCGCCGCTTCACTAGCCAATCCTGTTAAAGATTCTGAGGCATCGGCAATCCGCCGTTGTCGAATCCCCGTACGACTGGCAATCCATTCATCAGAAGTATCTACTACCTGGGCGACTGTATCATTTGTAACGATCGTCTTCGGTGCAGCAGAACCACAGCCAGTGAAGGTGACTCCTGTTGATGCGTGATTTGAGGGCATAGGGGAGGGGGAGAGGGGGGGACTGGGGGACTGGGGGACTGGGGGACTGGGGGACTGTATTACCTTTAGGCACTGCCCACCATCTAGATTTGAGGCGTTCTCAATTTACTGACTATGGAGTAATTTCGGTTGTGGCGATTGCCGAAGGCAGGTTTTCAAGCAGCGAGTCTGGTTGTAATACTTTACCGCTTTGAGATTGAATTCGATCGGTTACATTATTATCGATGGCTTTTTTGGCAGAGCGAATGGCATTGGCGATCGACACCGCATCCGAGCTACCATGACTGATAATACAAACCCCTTCTACGCCTAGCAATAAACCACCACCATGTTCGGCGGCATCAATTCGCTGCTTGAGCCGCTTGAGATTGGGTTTTAGTAATGCCGTACCCAATTTGCCATTAAGACCCCGTGGTAGCTCTTCTCTGAGCATCTGAACGACAATACCACCGACTGCTTCGGCAAACTTGAGCAAGATATTACCAACAAACCCATCGCAGACAATCACGTCAAAATTGCCAGACAAGACATCTCGCCCTTCCGCATTACCCACGAAACAGATATTCTGATTCTGTTGCAGAATTTCATGGGCTTTGAGGGCGACTTCATTACCTTTCGACTCTTCTTCGCCGATATTCAACAACCCGACTTTGGGCACGTCAACACCCAACACATACTGACTATAGACAGAACCCATCACCGCAAACTGTTCGAGATATTTTGGACGACAATCGACATTGGCACCTACATCTAAAATCACGACAGACTTATCCGCCCGATTAGTAGGAAATATAGCAGCAATTGCAGGTCTGTCAATCCCCTTGATCCGCCCCAATCTGAGTAACGCCCCAGCCATCGCCGCGCCGGAATGCCCAGCCGAGACTACCCCATCTGCTTTCCCATCCTTGACTAATTGCATCGACACATTAATCGAAGCCTTGGGTTTGCGGCGGAGCGCACTCAAGGGTTCTTCGTGCATTTCAATCGTCCCCTCCGCTGGAACAATTTCCAATTTCGGGGGGTTTGGATGTGTATTTAGACAAGCCTGAATTTGCTCAGGATCGCCTACTAGGATGACATCTACATCTGCTAATTCTGTTTGGGCGATAATCGCCCCCGCGACTATGGCGGCGGGCGCATCATCCCCACCCATAGCGTCAAGTGCGATGCGTGCGCGAGTTGAAGCCATTGCTGCCACTAATAGAAACCACCAGAATTTTAGCAGAAGATGTACTGTTCTGGTTGTCGTAGTTCGATCGATCTGGCAAATTTTCTACTGTTGATACATGGTATGGGCAAAGATTGCACTTTTTCAATAATCGCTCCTTTAGAAGAGGCTGGGCGAATATGTTAAAATCGGAGTGGGATTCGATCTGGGTAAATATAGTAAATATTCCACTAAAGAAACTTACTAAAGCGGAACTTTGGGCGATTGGTGCCATCATACGACAGTATCTACAAATCCTAAAATAAATAAACTACCGCTCAAAGATTCATCCACCGCGCCCTATTCCTAAACTCTCGATGCGAATCATCTTCTTTGGTACTCCACAATTTGCTATTCCCACCCTAGAGAAACTCTTATCCTCACCTCAATTTGAGGTGGTGGGAGTGGTGACGCAGCCAGATAAAAAGCGGGGGAGGGGGAATCAATTGATGCCATCACCGATTAAGATGGTGGCAGTCGATCGACAAATCCAAGTATGGCAACCGACAAGAATTAAAAAAGATCCAAATACGATCGCCGCGCTCCGAAATCTAGAAGCTGACGTATTTGTGGTGGTAGCGTACGGGCAAATTTTATCTCAAGAAATCCTCGATTTACCCAAATTCGGCTGCGTCAATGTACATGGCTCGATTTTGCCACAGTATCGCGGTGCTGCACCGATTCAACGCTGTCTAACAGAGGGTGTCGAGATCGCCGGAATTACCACCATGTTGATGGATGCGGGAATGGATACGGGCGCAATGCTCCTCAAATGTGAAACCCCTGTCAACCTGCTAGACAATGCCCACGGATTGGCGGCAAAATTAGCCCTTAACGGTGCAGAACTACTGATTGATACTCTGACGAAGCTAAACGAACTTAAACCCATCCCACAGGATGATTTAATGGCAACTCCCGCACCACCGATCGCGAAATCAGAGTATGCCATCGATTGGCGCAAGTCAAATATCGAGCTTCACAATCAAATTCGCGGCTTTTATCCTGACTGTTTTACTACCTTCCGCGAGCAACCACTCAAAATCATCTCCACCGCGCCACTAGGCGCAGATTATTGGGCGCAGCTACCACCCGAAATTCAAAAATTGCAACCAAAAATAGACAGTCTGGATCTGAATAATATTGTACCTGGTACGGCGATCGACATTGCCAAAGGTTTAGGCCCAATTATCCAAACCGGAGCCGGATATCTCCTCCTCCGCGAAGTCCAACTTTCCGGCAAACGTCCCCAATCCGGCGCAGATTTAGTCAATGGAAGCAGGTTAACAGTAGGGGAAATTTTGGGGTGACGCAGAGAGCGCAGAGAGAAAAGAGAGCGCAGCGGAAAGTGCAATCTTGTCTGGTCGGGTCACCCGCCCAGTTGGGTTTCCCCGTCTTGTCGTTTTTTTATTCGGGGGGAACCCCCGAATAAAAACGCCGCAAGTGAAGCTCCTTTACAAGACAGAGAGTGAGCTAGTACTGAGCGGCATCATGTGATTGTCTCCCAGTCCCCCAGTCCCCCAGTCTCCCTCTCTCCCCCTCTCCCCCTCTCCCCCTCACTTCCGACTCCCCGTCACAATATAAGTCACTCGATATGCGATATTGGTAGCATGATCTGCCATGCGTTCGAGATGTCGGATGGTGAGTGCAAGCAGAATCGTAGGTTCGAGTGCGCCGCGAAAATTTGGTTGATTGACTAGAGTGTCGTAAATTTCTGTGAAGGCGAGATCGACATCATCATCTAGTCGATGTACAGTTGGGCCAGCAGTCCCATCCAAATTTGCCAGGGCAATCAGACTAGACTTCAACATCGATCGAGCATTATTGGACATTTGCTCGACTCTAGAGAGACAAAAATGTTCTGGGTATGGAAATAATTTGAGTGAAATTTCGCCGATATCTTTGGCATAGTCACCAATGCGCTCCAAATCTCGCACCAACTGCATAAACGCACTCAGCAAGCGCAAATCCTGAGCGACAGGGGAAGCCATCGCAATAAGTTCGGCACATTCGACTTCGATTTGACGATAGAATTTGTCGATTTTGCGATCTAGAATGGGGATTTGCTTCACGCTTTCCAGATCCCTCAGAAATAGAGAGCGGTGCGCTAGTCGAAAGGAATCTTCAACCAAAGCACCCATGCGGAGTAAATCTTGTTCTAAGTGGCGAATTCTCGATCTAAACTGGTTGGTATCATTCAATGTATGGGAGTCTATGATAGTCTTAGATTTTAATTATATCGATCGGTCAAATTTAGAGCAACTATAGATTAAGTTTTCGAGCCGACATCGGGTAGAACCAATTGGATCCATGCTCCGCCTGTAGTAGGATGATTGCCAGCGGCAACAGTACCCCTATGTGCGAGGATAATCTGACGAACGATCGCAAGTCCCAAGCCACTTCCAGTCGTTCGCGGATCGAAGCTACTATTTTGTGGTGACTGACGCTGACGAGCAGCATCCCCACGGTACAACCTGTCAAAGACATGGGGCAAATCTTTTTCTTTAAAACCACTCCCATCATCGTAAAGATCGATTTCAATTCTAGAGTTAGTCTCACCGCGATCTAGAATTGAGACATTCACCCAAATGTGTCCGCGATCGGGACAGTATTTCACGCTATTATCAAACAAATTGACAAATATTTGGGTAAATCTCGCTGCATCTAGGTCTAATAATAACTCTTCAGGGCCAGTATAAATTAATTCAATCTCTCGCGATTGAACGATCGGTTCTAAAGTATGCCAGGTATTTTTAATTGAATCAATGAGATCTACTTTTTCTAGTCGTAAATATTGACTCGGTGCGGTTTCTAGTTGACTTAGTTCCAGGAAACTTTGGACTAAATCGATCAGTCGAGTTGTTTCTTTAAACATTCGATCGACCCATTTAGTCAGATCGGGAGTAACTTTACTTTGCAAGGTTTCGGCAACAAGTCGAATCAACGTTAGTGGGGTGCGAACTTCATGGGCGAGATCTGCCAACCATCTTTCCCGTGCGGCTGCTGCATCGACTTGACTTTGTTGATTTTCGATAAATACCCCCACTCCACGACGTTCGAGTGGGATAGTACTTGCTTTGAGCCAAATACTATCTGAGTCCGCAGCTTCAGAATAGCCGGGATAAAATTGCCAAATTAACTGTTGAGCTACAGCACTCGATCGAGTTTTGCCGATCGCTCGATCGAGTTCGTAAGAGCGAACCAATTCTAACAAAACTTTAGCCTCTCCCGACTCCCATTTCTGGATGTGGAGCAATTGCTTGGCAATGTGATTGCACCATAATAGCTGATTTTCGGCATCGACTTGTAAATAACCGATCGGTGCTCTTTCTAGAATCGATCGACAAGTAGATAACTGTTGCTCTAGCTCCTGTTGCTGCTGCTTGACGATCGATGCTCGTCGGCTCAATTGTGACATCATCGGTAAAGAGATGTCTTCGCGATGTTGGGTTGTTTCCATCACGTTCAAAATATCCCGCAACTGTTGCCGAATCGTGGCTTCTCGCCAGATATAGCAGCTTATAGCTCCGAGGAGTAACCCCGCGATCGCCGATACAACTACAGGAGCTAAAAACATGGTTGGCGATGGAAATGTACGGGGCGCAAAATAGCTATATGTTTCAGACTATTTATTAGTTACTAGCATAGCACTACTTAGATATGGCTGTCGATCGAGGATATTACAATTGGTATATTTGGGCTAGAAACCCAACATTCTCAGATCTTTGTTTGCCCTCCGTGAAGATTCTGGTGTTAATAAAACCCGGATCTGGGGGTTCCGACCCCCAGACTCCTTTGTTGTTGGCGTAGCCTCTCCGACAGGAGACGGGGCGAGGACGCACCCCCTCAAACTCCCCATCGTATAAGAGGTTGGTTTGAAACGTTACGGATGGTGATACCAGCCTGCTTTGTCGATCTGTGGGAAGGCAGGTATACTAAGAATGCTTAAAAACTGGACTTATCAGAATTAAGCAAGATCCCCGACTTCTCGGAGAAGTCGGGGATCTGTCCCCCCTGCTTCTCAATCTGAAAAGTCCAGTACTTAGCCGTTCGCAGTATATCCTCGCCCTCACCCCGCCGTCACCTGCGGTTCCGGCTCCCCTCTCCCAAGCTTGGGAGAGGGGTTGGGGGTGAGGGCAAGGTTTGTAGGTTGTACAACCAGATTTGGCATAATATGCACATCCGTAGGTTGGGTTATTTCGAGGCGAAAGGCTACGCCAACGAGGCTCAACCCAACCTACACAAGTTATTAAGTTCACATTCCTAATACAGATGCTAGTGCGGCGACTAATCGATCGTTTTCAGGGATGGTGCGGACTGCGACGCGGAAGTATCGATCGCCGAGTTCCGAAAAACTGATACAGTCGCGAATTAGGAGGCGATGTTGCTGGAGCAGTGCGGTTTGTAGTTCCGTACAAGACCTTTCGACCTTAACTAATAGAAAATTTGCCGCTCCAAGATATGGGTGTAAACCAGGGATCTCGCTCAAACCTTGAAATAATCTCGTACGAGCGGGAATCAACCAGTCCCAAGTCATCTGCTGGAACTCTGTATCTGCAAGTGCAGCAATCCCCGCAGCGGCGGCTAGAGAGTTTACTGGCCAAGGATCGCGCCAATTTTTCCACCGTTGTAATCTGTCGGGATGAGCGATACAGTAACCCAATCGCAACCCAGCGAGACTATAAAATTTCGTGATCGATCGCAGGATGACCAGATTGGGATATTCACCGATGAGGGGAATCAAACTTTGCTGCTCATCGGGGGGTAGGAAGTCCATGAAGGACTCATCAATTACTACTAGGTCGAACTTGTCTAAATAGGCGCGTAGAGTCTCTCTTCGCCAAATTTGCCCCGTCGGATTGTGGGGATTGTTGATGAGGATGCCGAGGGAATGGGGAATTTCTGTGGGGAGATGGCGGAGGGCAAAATCTAGATCGCCAATTTCCCCATTCTCCATGATGAGAGAACAGGGTAATACTCTGGTGCCAAAGGTTTGGAGCGATCGAGTATAGTCGCCAAAAGATGGTGTGGGTAGCAGTGTGGTATTAAGCTTGGACAGCTCCCAGGCTGCCCAAGTCAGTAGTTCTGCCGCCCCATTTCCTGGGAGAACCCAGTCTGGCGAGAGATCGTGATGATCTGCGATCGCTTGACAGAGTTCGGGATAATCAGGATTGGGATAGCTAGCGACAGAATCCAAATGAGCTGCGATCGCGGCAAGGGTCGATTTAGGAGGGCCTAAAGGACTGATACTCGCCGAAAAGTCGGTAATCAGAGAGGGGGGACAGCCAGCTACAGTAGCCGCCCAATTTGGGTTCCCCCCATGTTGTGGTCGGTTCAAACGTTATGTCCGAGTTGAAAAAACAGTGAGATTATTCTTCGATGTCAGCGGAAACTTTGTCTTTGAAAAGTTTACCCGCAGAGAATGCAGGTACCTTAGTTGCTGGGATTTCCATTTTCTCTCCAGTTCTAGGGTTGCGACCTTCACGTTTTTGACGATTTCTGGGTTCAAAAGAACCAAAACCTACGAGGGTAACTTTGTCCCCAGCGGAGACAGCTTCCATGATAGCTTCCAATGCGGCTGACAAAACTGCGTCAGCTTGCTTTTTGGTCACGGTAGCTTTTTCTGCTACTCGATCGACTAATTCACCTTTATTCATTGATAGATCTCCATTTTGAGTTTGGTAAGGTCATGACACAGCTCCTTTATTGGGGCTAGGACTGTGCTGACTGTTAGTGGAAGCACAGATTGGACAAATGAGATCGAATATCGATCTTTGGTCGTCCTAGAGGCTTTGTAGTGGCGACCGATGACGCTCGCCAATTTAGTTCGCCATAAATCCTTGTAATATTCACACGAACGGCTGACCGTCTGTGTTCACCTTTACTTCCACTGCATCATTCTAATGTCTACAGGTGCGTTCTGGATCGCTGAAAGCTTTAATTTATGTTGATTTTCGTGATTTTCCCTATTTTTTGGGCGATTTCGCCCAAAAATAGGGTTACAAATGGCTGAAACTTATCTCCCTAGCATCAATCTCGCATCTACACCAGGGGTGTAATTGACTTGAGTTTTGTTATCATCCAGAATTTGTGGGGTGAGTAAGACTACAACTTCTTGACGTTGATTTGATTTGTTAGTACTGCGGAATAAAGCACCAAGGATGGGGATATCGCCCAAGATGGGTACTTTGGAAACGCTAGTTCGATCGGATTCTTGGATAATCCCCGATAGGATTAAGGTTTGACCATCACGCAGACGAATCTCACCAGAGTTGAGTGTCCGCGATTGGAGCAAACTAATCTCACCATCACCAGTATTTACGCTACCGCCGATCGACGATACAGTAGGCGAAACGTTGACTGAGATAAAACCATTATCATCAATCCGATTGACCAAGATATCTAGACTCAAACCAGCCTCCTTGATAATCGGCTCTCTGGTACTAGTAGTTGCACCCGCACCAGCAACAGTATTGCTCTTAAAGCCACCAAATACCTGTTGAGTCAGGTTAACAGTGGATTTCTGACCTTCTTGAACTACCAGAGTAGGGTCGGTCAAGATCTTGCCATTACCACTGATGATTTGTGCTTGTAAGGTTGAGAGGAACTTGGTGGGAATTTGCAGATTGGTAGGCAATCCGTAGGTATATTGAGCGGCCTTGGCGATGGCAGTATTGAATGTCGGTGGTTTACCAGGCGTAGTTACTGATGGTGTCCCTGGGATAAAAGGTGTAAGTTGATTAGCACCATCGAACGTTGCAGCTACCGGAGCCACAGCAGGCGTAGTTACGGATGGTGTCCCTGCGGTAAGTTGTCCTCCAGGAGCGACTGCCGCACCTGTTTCGGGGCTATATCTGAATCCAGTATCCGCAGGAGTGAATGCAGTCACTCCAGGGAGATAAGGATTAGAGTCAGTGCCAAAGCTGGGACGAGGAATATTACCCAGTCCACTGGTAACAGGCTGTCCACTCAAAGGATCGATGATGGTGTTGAGACCAGTTTGGGAACTCAAACCTCCATTTGGTTGGTAGTCAAGGAATTGACCATTGCCACCAGGTAAACTAAAGGGGACAATAGGTGGCGTAGTTGGACTACTGAGTACTTGACTATTGGTTGCTGGATTATATCCACCATAGTTGTAAACGGCAGCACCATTATCTACTGATAGGAAACCATCTCCAGCTTTAAATGACAAGCTGTTGCTCATGCGGTCAGCATTTGAGAGATTGACATCGACAATTTTGACATTGAGGGCAACTTGACGACGGCGGGCATCTAGCCGGGTAATCATCGCTGAGGCTATTTCTACCTTACGAGCGGTACCTACTAATGTGACAGAGTTGAGACGTTCATCAATGTTGACCGCAAGACCTCTGAGGAGAGTAGGTGCTTGAGGATCGAGGATGGTAGTTTTGCCGACTTCGATCGATTTTCTAGTGGTTGTTTGCGATACTGTTCCAACTGTTGAGGTTTGAAAAACCGTAGTTTCTTGGGCGGTTCTTGCTTCTGCACCTTGAGCTGCTAAAAATGCCGCAGCAGCAGGAGCTGAAATTTGGTTGACGCGCAGAGTACGGACAACATTCTCTTGAATCGAATCAGGTAATTTCGATCCAACAAAAACAGTTCTCCCCACTCGAATAGCTTCAAAACCACTCATCTTGAGTACAAAGTTAAACGCACTTTGAACTGGTTCATTCTGAAGATTGAGCGTAATTTTGGGTTCAGCTTTAGGCGCAGATGGAGTCAGATTTTTATCGTCGGGATTGCTGCCCATATATACTAGGTTGAGACCAGCATTTCGGACTAATAGCTCTAATACTTCTCGAACTGGAGCATCTTTTAATGCCAAGTTAGGAATATTCTTGTCACTACCTAAATCGACTGCACTAAAAATTGCACCATCTAAATTCGAGACACTGATATCGCCGACGGGTGGAGCTACAGCGCGTGGCATCAATGGGCTAGCTAGTCCCACACCAGGGGTAGCTGAGACTCCATCGATCGTAATTTTGGGATTGGGGACTAGGGGCTGCTGATTTGCTTGGGCGACTAAATCCTTGTTAGGAGTCGATTTCGCAGATTGAGCGGGCTGTTGGGCTGCGCTGACGGCGGTGGCGGATAGTGCGGCAAGTGCGCCACCCATCATCAAGCTAGTAATAATTTGTTTACGTTGTCTCACTTTAGATCTCCTGATTTTAGGAAAAGGTTTATTTTTGGAAAATTCGGGGATTTTTATAATTTTTTAGTCTCACCTCATGCCAATTGGCTGGAGGGGTGTAAGAGACTAATCACGATTATTTTTTAGCTGGTGCGGTTGGTGGTGGCGCAGGTGTTTCTGCTGCTGTCAGCGGAATCATCGCTTGGATTTTAAACGAGGTTTTGATTTTAGCGGCGGCGGGAGGAATGAGTCGTCCCTGTGCATCTACTACTATCTTCTGAGCTGAGGTATCGACATCCGCACGAAAATCTTTAATTATCAATAATTGATCCAATCTTTCGATCGTCCGCAGGATCGATTGAATCTGCTCGAAGTTGCCACTGACATCGATCTTGACCCCTTTGCGCTTGACTTTATTATTTAAAGCTCCACCCAAAGATCCATCAGTGACGATCTCTGCACCACTACTACCAGTGGATTTGGGGCTAAGGGGATCTGGTGTAAATGTTTGTAATTCTCCTTGACGGATATTAATTAATTTATTCAGATCTAGGAGTAGGGTATCGAGCTTTTTGTCGCTGGCGAATAGTCCTGTGACTACTTGCTTTTGAGCGGTGACTCGATCGCGTTCTTTTTCGGCTGCGGCAATTTTTTTGTCATTATCTTTGCGCTGGTTGATTTGATCTTGAGTTTGAGCCAGCTTAGTCTCTAGCTCTTGATTTTTGGCCAGTTGTGGTTGCAAAGAACTAATCAAAAAGTATGTAGAAATTATGCCGCCGATCGCAGCTATCCCCACACCCAAAACCAATGGGCTAAATGAGATGCCAAAGACTGATGGATATACAGGAGCAGCCAAAAAAGATGTTTCGGGAGATAAATCGCTGTCGATTAAATCGCTACTATAGGTCATGGTTTTATCGATTGTTGTTGAAGGGTTCTGAGTCGAGTTACTAGCCCTACTGCACCTTTACGCTCCAATTCGCGCATCAGATCGTTGGCGGGAACTCGTTTGAGAGAGGTTTGAATTTTGTAGTTGACTACTTTTGGCAATTCAAATCGACTGGTTTTAGTGATAACTCCCGGATCTTTGGTGGTGCTTTTTGGTGGTTCGATTTTGGTTACTGCTTTAGCAGCTTCCAGTCCAGCACTCAATAGTTGAGTATCATCGGGATTGAAGAAAGCCGATCTTTTGAGTGTCAACATAAAGTTGTTGACTTCTTCAAATGATTTGGCTGTACCGATAATATCCACCTTCGTCGTTGGCACATCGGCAGGTAATGTTGTTGTCGGGATCGCGTTGGGATCTGTTGCAGATGTAGCTGCAACGGGACTTGCACCAGGAGCTGTTGCCGATGTAGCTGCAACCGGACTTGCACTAGGAGCTGGGGGAGCCTTGGCAGGATCGGGGACATCATTGATTTTGTCAATTAACTTACTACCGCTGCTGGGTGTTTTAGATGCTGGTGCCGCCGCCACTGGTGGGATGCCAGGTTTTTCGGTTTGAGTGACGCTAGAGATTTGAACGCCCTGGGGAATACTTTCGCGGAGGTCTTGTAATACTGCCGACCAGGGTTGAACCTGATTGAAGATGCTCGCTAGGGCTTGGGTTTCACCAGTAATTTGGGTAGTTTCGGCACCGATGGCCGTCAATCGAGTTTCTTGAGCTTTGAGGCTGCCCAATTTGGTATCCAAATCTTTTTGTTTGGCTTCGAGTTGGGTGGTTTGTTGACCGAGTAATAACCAACCACCACCTGTCGTCGCCAAGGTCAAAACTGCTACTGCGCCGCCAATGTATAGGGGTACTTTGCCGTATTTGGCGGTGTTAACTTTCGGACTACCATTGGATTGAATTTGTCGCCCAGATTGATATTCGGGACGCTCGTTGAGTAAATTGATATCTAGACTGTACATATTTTTAGATCTCGCGCATTCCTAAACCCAGAACTACACCTAGTCCTGGACGTTGACCGATCGGAATTTCCATGTCTGGTTCCAGTCCCAATCCCGCAACTGGATCTACTTGGGTAGTAGGGATACTCAGTCGTTGGGTAAAAAATAGATCGAGCTGTCCCAATCCAGCTCCTGGCCCTGCTAAGAGCAGTTGTTCGAGCTTGAGATTTTCGCCGTTGTGGTTCATGTAGAACTCGATCGATCGGCGGACTTCATCAGCTAATTCTGCTAAGATTCGCATCATTGCTGCCATACCTGGATTGATGGCTTCGCTGGTATTCTCACCGATCGCACTTACGTTAATATCAGGAATAGTCATCCCCTGCAAAATCTCGGAGTTTCTAGTCATCGGCAGATTCATCGCGCCACTGAGGGCTTCCTGGAGCTGATAGGTGCCGATCGGTACGGTACGATTGAACTGTGGAATGCCATTGACGACGATCGCAATTTCCGTACAGTCAAATTCAATATCGATCAACACTACCGCTTCTTGGGGAGCAAATTGGCGGAGTTGTTCTTTGATCGTTCTCAAGACTGAAAAGCTACTGATTTCGAGGATTTTTACCTGTAGTCCAGCATATTGAAAAGTTTCGATATAACTATCGGTGACTTCTTTCCGCGTTGCCGCCAACATTACCTGCACTTTGTCAAGCCCATCTTCATCTGTTACCAGGTCGAGTTTTTGGTAGTCGAGATCTACTTCCTCGCGGGGGTATGGCAAATATAATGCTGCTTCGTGATTCAAAATCATGTCGTGAATTTCTTTATCATCCAATTCGGCGGGAAGTGGAATCAATCGAATCACCGCTTCCCGCATGGGTACTGAGGTAGCGACATAAGTTGCTTTGATTTTGTTATCGGCGAGGGTAGTAGCAATCAATGTACCCAAGTCTTGAGGATTGACAATTCGCCCTTCTTCAAAAATTCCTTCGGGAACTTCAGCAGAACATAAATGCTTGAGGGTAACGTCAACGCCTTTTTTTTGGAGTTGGGCAATATTGATCCGTTCGGATCCGAGTTCGATTGCCACTCCACTACCCCGACTAGGAAATAGACTTTTTAATCGATTCAACATATAAATTTATTACTCATATCCTGGAATATGCCACTGGGTGAGAATAGCGAAGATGGGGATGGAAGATCGGTGCCACTGCTGAGGGGGCACTTTTGGATGGGGGAATTGTCGCTCTAATTACAGGGTTATCTTAAATTACCCTCAGCAACCTATCAGAATTAACATTTCACTGTGTTCGATCTAACTATTTTGCGATTTAGCTGCCAAGGAGCCGCTGAGAGCGGGTGGAGGGGATGCTCTCCCGGATCGATCGAACGAGAATTTGGTACTAGTACACCAGAGCTTGATATAATGAGAAGAAGTGAGTTAAATAGCTCGATCGACCGCAGAATCTGACTTAGCGGCTCGAATGACTCCTCAGATCCTGTCTATTTTGATATATGGATCTCTGCGTTGTGTTAACTATGGCGAAAATAGATTTGTCAGCAGATTATGATGGAAGACGAATAAGTGAGATATCTCATCCTCTCACTGTCCCGAACAATAGTCCTTCTGGACACTATATCTACGTCAGTATCCACTTCTACCCACCCTCGCCATGTCAAAAACAAAGGTTCCCCCTACTCTCATCGTCAGTTTAGTCGCTCCCCCTTGGGCGATGGCGATTGTTGCACTTCAATCTGGAGCTAAATTACTCGAACAAATAGGAGTCGCTAGTGAAGAGATCTTTCGCGGCGACAGGTTGCCAGTATTACATTTTCCCGTTGGCATAGCCTCTCCCGTAGAGGATCGAGCGAACTAACTCCCCGTCTAGATTTGGAACCCGCTCCTAGTCTCAACCTCGTGAGGAATTAATTGTCATATGCGTCCATTAGCCCACCTCTCCAAGCCAGAATCGATGGTAACAGCTCCAGCAAATTTATTATTACACCATCGACTCAAGGTAATTGAAGACCTGTGGGAGCGAGTGCTGCGCGATGCTTGCGGACAAGATTTGGTCGATTTGCTCGAAAGATTACGGAATATGTGTTCGCCCGAAGGAATGGCGATCGAACCCCTCTCAGGACAAGTACATCAACTAGTCGAAAAACTCGATCTCAAAGACTCAATCCGTGCTGCTCGTGCCTTCGCGCTCTATTTTCAACTAATTAATATCGTCGAGCAACACTACGAACAACGCGAGCAAAAATTGGCTCTCAAATTGTCTCGGCAAGATCCACTTTCCACCGCTTCAAGTTATGCCGAAGCAACTACCGTGCCATTAGGCGCAGGATTGCTAGAGAAAAATTGGCAAGCTCAGGAACCGCCAAAAGATCGGGGCACCTTTACAGCTCTATTCCCCATGCTCAAAGCTGAAGGAGTACCACCCCAGCAGGTGCAACGGCTACTCAACGAACTGGATATCGGCTTGGTATTTACCGCCCATCCTACCGAAATCGTTCGCCACACTATTCGCGACAAACAGCGCAGGGTAGCAAAAATCCTCGAACAACTCGATCGAGCCGAAGAAGAAATGACCCACTTGGGTTTAGAATCATCGGGAGAAGTTGTCGAGCTAGAAGAACAATTACTCGAAGAGATTTTATTGTGGTGGCGCACTGATGAGTTGCACCAATTCAAACCCACCGTCATCGATGAAGTAGACTATACCCTCCACTACTTCGAGGAAGTTTTATTCGATGCGATTCCCCTCCTCTCCCAACGGTTGAATCTCGCCCTCAAACAATCATTCCCCCATCTCAAACCCCCCAGCAATCGGTTCTGTCGGTTCGGCTCCTGGGTTGGATCCGATCGCGATGGTAATCCCTCTGTCACACCAAAAATCACCTGGCAAACCGCCTGTTATCAGCGGGGGATAGTATTGAAAAAATACATCAAATCCACCCGTCAACTAATCAATGCCCTCAGTCTCTCCCTCCACTGGAGCAACGTCTTACCCGAACTATTAGAATCCCTCGAACAAGACAAATCCCATTTCCCCGAAATCTATGACGAATTAGCCATCCGCTATCGTCAAGAACCCTATCGACTCAAACTTTGCTACATCGTCGAAAGATTGTCAAATACACTCGATCGGAGCAAACAAGTCGCCGACTGGGATAAACTAGGGCTACCCACCGCCGAACTCAATCCCCATACCTGCTATCACTCTGGCGCAGACTTCCTCCGAGAATTGGATCTGATTCGGCGGAGTTTGGCGCAAACTGGCTTGACTTGCAAAGCTCTGGAAACCTCCATCTGTCAGGTAGAAATCTATGGATTCAACCTCGCCCAACTAGATATCCGCCAAGAAAGCAGTCGTCACGCCGATACGATCGCCGAAATTGCCGATTATCTCCAAATCTTACCCCACTCCTACCACGATCTATCCGAAGCCGAACGGATTGAATGGTTGTCGAAGGAACTCCAAACTCGTCGTCCCCTAATTCCTGTCGAACTCCCCTTTTCCCCCAAAACTGCCGAAACCGTCGAAACATTTCGGATGCTCCGCCGACTCCATCAAGAATTTGGAGCCGAAATTTGTCAGACATACATCATCAGTATGAATCGGGAAGTCAGCGACATCCTCGAAGTGATGCTCCTCGCCAAAGAAGCAGGTTTGTACGATCCCGCCACAGGTGTCACCAGCCTCCAAATCGTCCCCCTATTTGAAACTGTCGAAGATCTCAAACAAGCCCCCGGGGTGATGCAATCTCTATTCGAGCTACCCTTCTATCGATCGGCTCTAGCTGGCGGCTATGCGCCCGATCCAGCCACTGCCGTTCCTGGTTTGGTACTAGACCTCCAAGAGGTGATGCTGGGCTACTCTGACAGCAATAAAGACGCAGGTTTCCTCAGTAGCAACTGGGAAATCCACAAAGCCCAAAAAGCCCTGCAATCGATCGCCGAAAAATACACCGTCAAGCTCCGCATTTTCCACGGACGAGGTGGTTCAGTCGGACGCGGCGGCGGGCCATCCCACGAGGCGATTTTGGCTCAACCAGGGCAAAGTATCAATGGGCGGATCAAGATTACCGAACAGGGTGAAGTTTTAGCCTCGAAGTATTCTCTCCCCGAACTCGCCCTCTACAATTTGGAGCAGGTAGCCAGTGCGGTGATTAAAACTAGTCTGATGTCTGGGAGCGTCGATGATATCGAACCCTGGAATGAAGTGATGGAAGATTTGGCCGATCGATCGCGCCGTCATTACCGCGCTTTGGTATATGACAATGCCGATCTAGTTAGATTCTTCCATCAGGTAACACCGATCGACGAAATCAGTCACCTGCAAATCAGTTCTCGCCCAGCTCGTCGGGGTGGAAAGCGAGATTTAGCCAGCCTCCGAGCGATTCCCTGGGTATTTAGTTGGACGCAAAGCCGCTTCCTCCTCCCTTCCTGGTATGGCGTAGGTACCGCACTCCAAGAATTTGTCGATGAAGATCCAGACGAGAACTTTGAGCTACTCCAAGGATTTTACCGAAAATGGCCCTTCTTCCGCATGGCAATCTCCAAAGTGGAAATGACCATTTCCAAAGTAGATCTCCAAATTGCCCGTCATTATGTAGATGAACTTTCTCACCCAGATGACAAAGCTCAATTTACGCTGTTATTCAACCAAATTGCCGAGGAATATCGGTTGATTTGCGATCTCGTATTGCGGATTTCTGGACACGAACGTCTACTCGAAGATAATCCCGAACTCCAACGCTCCGTACAATTACGAAATGGAAGTATCGTTCCCCTCGGCTATCTCCAAGTCTCTCTGCTCAAACGTCTCCGTCAACATGGTGGCGCGGGGATGATTTATTCTCGCTACAGCAAGAAGGAGCTGCTAGACGGTGCCCTATTAACAATTAATGGGATTGCCGCCGGAATGCGAAATACAGGGTGAGGAGTGAGGGGTGAGGGGTGAGGGGTGAGGGAAAATCAATATTTACACCTTATTCCTCACCCTTCTAAAAAACTATAACTAGCAAGTTACGTACTCGAATTACTTCAGCAGCAACCCACTCTCCTCGCTCAGGTAGATACTACTAGTGCGGTACGTTCGTCGATCGAGAAGGCGATTGCACCCATCTTCAGTAGATCTCAAAGTTTTTAGCGATCGAGTATTACCGCCGAAAATTAGTACGTAGCTATGATTGTGGGGAGGGTGGGTTTTGGCATAGGTTGATTGTGAAAGCGTTATCCAGAGCATAAACAAAACCCCTACAGATCTAGAGAATTATTAACCATAGATGTTTGTATCGATCGATTCATGGGAATAAATCGCAGCAACAAATAGCTCTTTCAAAAAAGCCCTCAAACAAGTACGCGATTTCGATCGGCAGCAGCATATTAATACAGCAAGTAGTACTCGCGCTCCAATGATAGATCGAGCATCATTTGGATTAGCCCGTAGGGGTGGGTTTATGCTAGAGATATCATTCTCACTAAAAATATATGCAAAACCCACCCTCCCCACAAACAATGTCCAAATTATTCTATATTTATACTCGATCTATATAAAATGAATAACCAAACCAAACAAATTATTCCCGATTCACAAGCTGTTATTCAATGTGTCGATCGAGAGTGCAATAGTCATAAAAAGCATTATTTCGATCCAAGATTCGATCGACATTTTAATTTAAGTGCGAACCGATCTAGATTCTCTAGCTTCGGCAAGAAACCTCACGTATTAAAACTGTGCAAACAATTCCATCAATAGTTCTTCTTGGGACATTTCTTGCATTTCTTGGAAGATTGGTGGGCCTTTTAAGAATTCTTTGATGGCAATCTTCCGATCGCGAAAATCGACCACGAATTGCAGCACTTCAGCAATGGTTTTGACTTGTGATTCTGTCTCAGCCAAAGCTTCGCCGATCGGATCGTAACCAGCTTTGGTCATTTTCCGATATTCAGCCACCATCGATCCTTCACGGGTCTTTTTGGTAACTTTGATTTCTTGTTTGATACTGCTTAATTGACTTTTGAGGAACTCATTTTCTCGATCGAGCCGTTCGCATCGTCGCGCCAAATCGTCTTCATTATCTCGATCGATTACTTCACCCATCTCATGCTGTTTCTCGATCGTCAATAATTTTGCCAAATCCCCCGCCTGATATGCTTGATTGATTTCCTTCATCACTTCCGTACGATACTCTTTATCAACTGCATCGAGGACTTTATCAGGATGAAAAACATCTGCCAATCGTAAATATAACTGTCGAATCTTTTTCAATTCATCTCGATCGAGTTTGACAGGTTCTGGTTCTGGTCTAAATTGAGACTCTCGACCGCCAAATTCTTGTTCAGCCCGTTTGCATTCAGCTTCCTCTTCATCCTCAATATTCTCACCATCTTCATCTGGTTCATCAATCGGACTAATCAATCCTGATGCTTGGAGATTCCTATAGATTTTCTCAATATTCTTGCGAGTCTGCTTGCCCAACTTTTTGCCAGCAAAAATCTCGACGAATACTGCATGAATTTGTCGATCGAGTTCTAGTAGTTGTTGAAATACTGGTGCGCTACGTTTGGATATTTCTCGCCCAATTTCCTGGATTCGTTCGAGCAAATTATCTAGTTCTTTGCGTTTCTTCTCGATTTGCTCGATCGATTTTTGATTCTCCCGCTCCAAAAAGTCCAGTCGGATGTGCAAATCTGAGAGTGCTAACTGTGGAGCATTCACGACTACATCAGGCGGAGTAGCACTTGGACGACGAGAGGCGGAGGCAGATTTCCGAGCCATAGGAGGGACGATAGATTGAGATGGCAATTTAACTATCTTAGTGTAGTTAGTAGAAATAATCTGTGCTTTTAGAAGTCGATTTATGTACTTATGCGGATTTGGCTAACAAAGATCGGTATTCTTGACCCGATACATATACAGATGTGTATGGTTCACGATAGGATCTGGTTTTATCACTGGATATATAACTAAGATTTAAGAAAGAGGGCAAGAGGCTGTGATAAGAGTAGCGATTAATGGGTTTGGACGCATCGGCAGAAATTTCATGCGGTGTTGGTTGGGCCGAGCCAATAGCTATATCGAGGTAGTCGGAATCAACGATACCTCCGATCCTGCGACCAATGCTCACTTGCTCAAATATGACACCATGTTGGGCAAGTTCGACGCAGATATCAGTTGTACTGAGAATACCATTACGGTAAATGGTAAAACGATTAAGTGTGTATCCGATCGGAACCCTGACAACCTCCCTTGGAAGGAATGGGATATCGATCTCGTCATTGAGTCTACAGGCGTGTTTATCACTCATGCTGGGGCTTCCCGACATGTGAAGGCTGGGGCGAAAAAGGTCTTAATCACCGCTCCGGGCAAAGACGAAGATGGTACCTTCGTAGTCGGCGTAAATGATAAAGACTACGACCATAACAAGCATTTCATCATTAGTAATGCTAGCTGTACAACCAACTGTCTTGCACCTTTCGCCAAGGTTCTCAATGATAACTTTGGGATTATCAAAGGTACCATGACCACGACTCACAGCTATACTGGCGACCAACGGTTGTTGGATGCTTCTCACCGCGATTTACGTCGTGCGCGAGCTGCGGCGATGAATATCGTGCCTACTTCTACTGGTGCGGCTAAAGCAGTATCATTGGTGCTACCAGAACTCAAAGGCAAGCTCAACGGGATTGCTTTACGGGTACCTACTCCCAACGTATCTGTTGTGGATTTGGTCGTCAATGTGGAGAAGAAAACCTTTACCGAAGAAGTAAATGCTGTCCTCAAAGCGGCCGCTCAAGGGCCAATGAAAGGGATTTTGGACTTCTGTGAGCTGCAACTAGTTTCGAGCGATTTTAAGGGTACTGATGCCTCTTGTACGATCGATTCTAGCCTGACGATGGTGATGGGTGACGATATGGTCAAAGTTATTGCTTGGTACGATAACGAGTGGGGTTATAGTCAGCGCGTAGTTGACTTGGCTGAAATCGTTGGCAAAAATTGGGTTAAGTAACACTACTCACCTCTTGCCCCAATAATTCAGGGCGGGCACAAAACCATACCTCCACACAATTAATCTGTAGGGGCGCGGGAACAGTGCCCGCCCTAAGTTTATGCTGATTACTACCTCCCCGTTACACTCATTGCTCAGATCCGTTGGTATTTCTTGTGTTAAGAGAACCCGGATCTGGGGGTTCCGACCCCCAGACCCCCCGTCGGTGGGGGGAGTGTCCCCCCCCGTTGGCGTAGCCTCTGCCTGCGCAGAACCCCCCCTCAAAGGGTTTGGTTTGAGACGGTGGGGTGGGCTTACGGCAGATTTGTTGGTTTGTGGGATGCGGATGTTGTTGAGATGAACAGACGCTTACCTTAACCTACTCTGCATACACAAGTCGGCTAGAATTCAGCTTTGATGGATTTACCCCCCTTGCCAAGGACTTGCTCTTGCTCCGTCCCCTTGGCAAGCTGCGGTGTATACACAAGTTTGCTAGACTTCAGTTTCGATTGATTTACCCCCCCAACCCCCCTTGGAAAGGGGGGCTTTAGCTCCCTCCCCTTTCCAAGGGGAGGGCTGGGGTGGGGTAAAAGGACTACGCAGCAACTCAAGCAGACTTGTCGGTACGCGGTAGCCTTGGCAAGAGGAGGGCTGGGGTGGGGTAAAAAGACTACGCACCAACTCAAACGGACTTGTATACACAAAGGTAGCACCTTGGCAGGGGTAGATCGGCTTAACCATAAGCGTTGGCGTAGCCTACCGTCAGGTACAGCCTGCTACTCCCAACTCCCAACTCCCATACGGTGGTACAGCAACTCCCAACTCTCAACTCAAAAGTGTCATCCCCAAATCCAAATACCCATCACTCAATCTTTTAAACACATTACGTTCGTCATATTCGATTTCTGCCCGTTGACGACCTGCGGTACCAAAACTTCGACGTAGACTGGGATTGGCGAGTAACTTTGCCAAAGCTTCAGCTAGACTACTGCTATCCTTGGGTGGTACGATGAGACCAGTCTTACCATCCACCACCGCCTCTCGACAACCCCGAATATCTGTCGCGACAACAGGTAACTCCATCGCCATCGCTTCAATCACCGAACGCGGTAAACCCTCCCAATATGAAGGGAGCGAGAGAATATCCATCGCGGAGAGCAGTTCGGGAATATCGCTTCTCATCCCCGTAATTGTCACTCTATCCCCCAGTTGGTGCTCCTCTATGGCACGTTCGATCTGTTTTTGGTATGAATCCCTTTCGCTTTTCAATTGACCGCCCACAATGAGCAGTTGGAGGTTGTTAAATCGGGATTGCAATTTGGCGAAGGCATCGATTAATTCTCCATGTCCCTTGATGAGGGTAATTCGCGCGACAATGCCGATGGTGAGTCGATCTTCGGGAATACCAAATTCCGCGCGTACTTTCGATCGAGTATCATCAGCTAGTCGCGAGCGTGAAAATTTATTGATATCGATCCCATTTCCCAAATGACGTAGTTTATCAGTGGCGATAAGTTGGGTCTTTTTGGCAGTTTGAAAGTCTTCCCAACTTTGAGTAAAGATCGTATCTGTCATTGTGGCGGCAAACTTTTCGATCGCATAGTAAAATTGATATTCAGCCCCTGACATCTCTTCATTAAATTTGAATCCGTGGGCAGTATATACGATGCGTTCTACCCCAGCTAATTTCGCCGCAATCCTACCAAGCAAAGCGGCAACGGGAGAATGTACGTGAACGAGATCGTAATGATTTCGCTGCATCAATCGACAAAGTGCGGTGATACTTTGCAGATTGGAAGCGGGACTAATCTTGCGAGCGATCGGAATTTTGTGTACTGTATACCCAATTTTTTCTAGATAATCGGCATCTTCATCAGGCGAACAACTAATATCTACCGTCAAGCCGCGAGATTTGAAGTAGTCTATTTGATGAACCAATAAGGTTTTGAAACTAAAGGCAACAGAGCTGACAAGTAAGATTTTCATCGGGGTAGGATTTGGGGTGGTATACAAATCTATATTTAAAGCTATTGACGATCGCTATTAAAGGGATCTTTTAGAAAATTATATTTTTGCGTCAATTTGATAATAGTTAAGATACCAATCAACGAACTGAGGAATCCCCTCTTGGAGAGATGTTTTCGGTTGAAAACCTACATCTGCCATGAGATTTGTTACATCTGCATATGTGGCAACTACGTCACCAGCTTGTAATGGCAAGAAGTTCTTATTGGCAGTTTTACCCAAGCAAATTTCGAGTGTCTCGATAAATGTCAATAATTCGATCGGTTGGCTGTTGCCAATATTGTATAATCTATATGGTGCTTTACTCCTGTTTGGATCTAAATCGTCTTCAGTGGATTCGGGATTGGCATGAGGGATACTTTTCATCACCCTTAATACTCCTTCTACGATATCATCGATATAGGTAAAGTCGCGGCGCATCTTGCCATAATTAAAGACATTAATCGGTTTGCCTGCCAAGATTGCCTCGGTAAATAAAATCGGTGCCATATCAGGACGACCCCACGGCCCATAAACTGTAAAAAATCGCAATCCAGTTGTCGGAATATTATATAAATGGCTGTAGGTATGTGCCATCAATTCGTTAGATTTTTTGGTAGCTGCATAGAGACTTATCGGTCGATCGACATTATCTGTGACCGAAAAGGGCATCTTGGTATTTGCCCCATAAACTGAGCTAGAAGAAGCATAAACTAGATGCTGGACTTGATGGTGACGACAGCCTTCCAAGATATTACTAAATCCAGTAATATTGCTATCGATATATGCACGGGGATTTGTCAGTGAATACCGAACGCCTGCTTGAGCGGCTAAATTGACGACTACTTCAAAATTGTAGAGCGCGAATAATTTATCCATTCCTTCGCGATCTGCTAAATCTATTTTATGGAAGGTAAAATTTTCTCGTTCGGTTAGTAATTTAAGTCTACTTTCCTTGAGAGTGATATCATAATAACTATTAAGATTATCGATGCCAATTACCTTATCCCCTCGATCTAATAACTGTTTGCTTAAATGATATCCGATAAAACCCGCCGCACCCGTCACTAAAATTGTTTGCATTTATTCTGTATCTTTAATTATTTATTCACTTTGATGGGATTCTAACCATGCTTGGAACATCAAAATATTCCATAACAAGTAACACCGATCGAATTCCCCCGAAAGATGCTCCACCCACTGTTGACGAACAACTTGGGGGTCGAAAAAACCCTCCCGTTTGAGTCGAGATTCGTCGAGGAGAGCTTCCGCCCAACCTGCGCAATTCATTTCGCAACCACAGATCGATCGGTACCCCAAATCCCATTTTTGGTCGATCGATTAATTGCTGCGGTACATATTTGTATAATACTTGACGCAGCAACCATTTACCCTGACGATCTCGAAATTTCATCGATCGGGGTAATTGCCATGCAAATTCGATAATTTGGGGGTCGAGGAATGGTACTCTTGACTCTAAACTAACGCCCATTGCGGCTCGATCGACTTTAACTAAAATATCGTCGGGTAAGTATGTCATGCTATCGAGATACATCATCTGGCTGGCAAAATCGAGATCGAGATCCAGCCATGCTGGAGGACGATCGACAATAGTTTCGGTTTCTGTACTATTCAAAACTATTTGAGTAGGATTTTGGCAGAGGGAAACTAGTTGAGCATACAATCCTAATGGCCGTTTACTGCTAAGAATATTACCGACTCGCTGAATCTTATCTCCAGGTTTAAACTGGCGTAATGGTGGTATAATTCGACTAATATTATCGACGAGTGCATTCCATTTATCTGGCGGTAACGCTTTCATTAGTCCCGCACAAAGTCGCCCGATCTGCATCGGTAGTCGATCGATCTTCTGCCAAATATCGATATATTTAAAATAGCGACTATAGCCACCAAACAATTCATCTCCAGCATCTCCAGATAAGCTGACAGTAACATATTGATGAGTTAATTTAGATAGGATGAAGGTCGGAATCTGTGATGAATCAGCAAAGGGTTCATCATATAGATGCGGCAGTTTAGGAATTATTTCCAGTGCATCCTTTGCTTTGACATACAACTCAGTATGCGCCGTACCTAAATGTTGAGCCACAGATGGGGCATATTCAGCTTCATTATACTGTTGCTCCTCAAACCCGATCGAGAGAGTAGCGATCGATTGAGTCGATTGAGCCTGCATTAATGCGACGACAGTAGATGAGTCGATTCCCCCAGATAAAAAGCCACCCAAAGGGACATCCGCTACCATTTGCGATCGAATTGTCTGGCGCAGAAGTGTATCTAATCTATCGATTGCTTCGGCATCACTACCGACAAAGGGATTCTCTATTCCCGCTTTTACGACTGTTTGCAAATCCCAATATGCCACTGGTTGAGCTGTTTGAGCCTCCTCTGTGGCAAAACTGATAATTGTCCCCGGTGATAATTTCTGAATTCCTTGATAAATCGAGTGTGGCGCGGGAATATAACCGTAACGGATGAATAAACTTAGGGCATTTCGATCGATCTTACCCACCCATTGGGGATGTGCTACCAGAGCTTTTAATTCCGAGCCAAATAGTAGGGTATTACCCACCCAACCATAATAGAGCGGTTTCTCACCGATGCGATCGCGCCCTAGATGCAGCACTCGCTCCTGCATATCCCACAGCGCAAACGCAAACATCCCCACAAATCGCTTGACTGCTGCGGCGACACCCCATTCGACAATCGCCGCTAGCATTAACTCTGGATCGGAATGACTGCGAAATTGATGCCCCGATCGCTCCAATGCCGATTTTAACACCTCAAAGTTATATATCTCGGCATTAAAGACGATCGCATAACGATCGTCAGGGGAAATCATCGGCTGCGCGCCTAGGGGTGACAAGTCTAAAATAGCTAGGCGACGATGCCCCAAACCTCTGTCCACAGCCGGATCGATCCAGGTGCCTTGACTATCTGGCCCTCGCTGTGCCAAAGTATCGGTCATAGCCGTAACTATACCCTGACTCCGTACTCGATCTCTCTGAAGATCCAGATCCCAATAACCCGCAATCCCACACATAAGCCTTAATTACATTAGTATAGATTTATACAGAGATTCATATCGATCGACGATCCGCGCCAAGGTAAAATGTTCGATAATTCGCGCCCGCGCTGCATTCCCTAAAGCCGCCCTCGCCTCACTTCCCAATTCGATCGATTCTGCCCAAGCAGCGGCTAATGCTGGGGCATCCTGGGGCGGTACGACTGTCCCGGTGTCGAGTACAAGCCAACTCGAATCGCCCACGTCAGTGACGACGCAAGACACCCCACAAGACATCGCTTCCCCCACGATCATCGGCAAAGCTTCACTCGCTGAAGCTGAGGTGACGATATCTACCCCCGCCATCAAAGTAGGCACATCTTGGCGCGCACCCAAAAGATGCACTCGATCGGTCAATTTCAACGATTGGATTAATAGCTGTAGAGTATGATTAGACTTGTCGATATTCTCCCCTGCCAAGAGAAAGTGGACATCTGGATAATCTTGATGCAGCTTGGCGGCGGCGTGCAAAAAGTTGGGATGATCTTTGACTGGATGATAGCGAGCAAATGACGCAATAACGATCGTTGCTGGAGCCAAACCCAATTCCTGGCGCACCATCGCTCTAGCGTCGGGATGAGGGCAAAATAGCTTGGTATCAAAACCATTGGGAATCGCCAGACATTTTTCAGCATAATAGCCCATCTCTTCATGGCACTGCTGACTAGTTTTGGAGACAAACAAGATTTGAGCGGGAAGGTGAGAAAATTTACTTCCAGCTTGAATCAAAGCTTTTCGGGCTGGATTTGCCAGAATCGTGGGATTAATCGACGCATGAATGCTCCACAAGACTGGAATCCTGTTACCCAGCAAGAAGCTAGCCATCTGAGCTGCCAAATTGCCGTGATACATCCAACCTTGCAGCAAGTCTGGTTGAAGTTTACGGATAGTTTGAACCAATCGCCAGAGCGTAGGCACCGTCGGGAGTCCCCGCTTCATGCCGATCGAATATACTGGTATTCCCGCCGCCTGAAATTTATCACCTAGCACTCCAGGCTCGATCAATGATACTACCGATACCTGAAATCGATCGAGATTGATATGAGAAAGTAGCTGATACAGCATCATTTCTGCACCACCTCCTTCCAGCCCCGTACTGACATAAACTATTGAAAACCGCCGATTCATACTCAAAAATCTCACTCACGACTTGGGGGTAATGCCTTGGTTTCTCGGGCGGGCGGCAATATCAACCGTTTGCGACTTGGGACAACATAAACTGGAGGTAATAATACTTGTTTCGTTCGTGCGGGGGGTAATAGAAACTGTGCTCGTGCGGGAGCCAATGCCAGTTGAAACTTACCAGTCGCATATTTGAGATACCAGTCGTGATTAGTCTTCATTGCTGCCAACAAAGCAAACGGGAGTAAGATGTATTTCTCCTCCAAAACGTTGTGACTAAATAGTCCCCACAACGCAATGAAGATACCGAAACAAAGTATAATCCTCTCGTCTTCACCCCGATTCTGATAAATTACTGCAAAAATAGCACCGGGCAAGAACATCAAGCCGATTACGCCATGATCTGCCATATAGTAAAGGTACATATTATGTGTAGATATGTCGGCAACCGTCCATTTATTGGTGGAACTCAATCCATGTCCCCAAAATGGTCGTTCGCCAAACATTTTCCAAGCATATTTAGCCACCGAACTGCGATCGCGAGCCGATTCATCTTCTAAGGAAGGAGTCTGAAATTGTTCGAGTCGGGATACCACATTGGAATAAGAACTATCCATCCCGCCTTCAAAATAACCACCGAGCAATTTTAGTGGATTAGCTATGACTAAAAATGTGAATAAAACGATGGTTGGCAATAGTATTATTCGACGCTTATCTGAAAGCATCCGGCTTGCAATCAAGATCGCTACACAAACAATCCAGCCAATAATCCCTCCCCTAGTAAATGTGATGAGTAAACCGCTGCCGACTAATAAAACATACAGCCAACGGTAGGGTTTTTTGATAATGTCGATCGTAAATAACATCCCCAAAATTAAGGCACAGGCGGTTTTATTTGGATTGAGATAAAAACCAGCCGGACGACCAGAATTGATTAATCCAAAGGCACCAGGGTTTAATAGTTCATAAAAATTATTGCCGATCGACAAAAGTACTACCACTAAGAGTGCATACTTTACTTGAGTGAGAGATTTTTGCTGGTAGATGATATACATCATGCAGATAAACAAAACCGACAGCAATCTTTTCCTCAGTTCCTCGATCGACATCAGATCGGCACTAACTGTTGCCACCGAAACGATCGATACTAGTAAATATATCCCCATCGCTATTACTAGCGGTTTGGGCATCGTCGCGAGCTTTTTGACAAATGGCAGTGACAAAACCCCAAAAATACCGATCCAAGTCAGGGCATTTATCGGCAGTATGCCTGCATCTAGAGCATAGGTATAGCTCTCCGAGAAAAATACAAATGTGGCAACGATCGACAGTAAGTATTGATATCGATCGAGAAATATTTCTATTTTGCTCTTGGGCTGGGCAAATTGGGATAGATTAAATGACATTTTATAATAAACAGAATTTATAAGTTACCTTAGCTCTGTCTTTTCTTTAAATATTTCAAATTCAGATCGAGTTCACTATCGATCGGTATTAAGTCTTAATTTTATTAAGAGATTTAGAATTTGAACAGAGGATCGTGTCCGTCATTCTAGCCGATCTATTCAACTATGGACATCCGCTAAATGATGTAATAAATTGAGCTGAGTTGGCGCAAAGAGTCAGACAAATTGCTAAATCCAGAAATTTTCTGTAGAGTAAGTGGTTAGGCTTTGCAAACAACCTCGATATAACCTCTCAAGATTTAGCAGCGATTACCTCTGTGCTTAGGCAGACGCTCCGCGTTGGCGTTGGCGTTGGCGAAGCCTTTGCCTTAGCAAAAGCCTCTGCCTGCGCAGAAGCCTTGCCTTGGCATTACGGCGCGGCTACGCCAACGACATCAATGCTTCGTTCTTGCTGTATAACCAATTATGACAAAAGTTACTTTAGTAATCGGCGGCATGGGCCTGGGAGGATCCGAGCGGGTGATGTCCATCCTGGCGAACTACTGGGCTACTCACGGCTGGGAGGTAACATTGATTACCTTGGTCGATCGATCCAAACCATCTTTTTATCCATTAGATCCCCAAGTTAAATTAGTCCAATTGGGAGTGACAGGGGACTCATCCAATCTAGTGATAGGCATAATCAAAATCTGGCAGCGGGTAAAGGTATTACGCAAGGCAATAATTGCCAGCGCACCAGATGTAGCAATCGGCTTTATGGCTACTTCTGGAGTCCTAAGTTTACTGGCTTGCTGGAATCTAAATATTCCGGTAATTGTCAGCGAACATAGTTATCCAGCCTTCCCAGATGCCAATCGCTATTGGCAATTCTTGATGAAAGTGACTTATCGCCATGCCGATTTGGTGACATTATTAACTGAAAGTGCCTTGGCATTTTATCCCACCGAAAAAGGATACCAGTCGATCGTCATGCCCAATCCAGTCATGACCCCAGTCGCTGAAATTACCACTCGCCATCAATTAGTCCCCAGTCCGACATTAATCGCGATCGGTAGACTACACTCTGTTAAAGGCTTCGATTTGGCGATCTCTGCCTTTGCAAAGCTCAGAAACAAGCATCCAGAATGGCATCTGACCATTCTCGGTGAAGGCCCCAACCGGGCAGAATTGGAAGAATTGCGATCGAAACTACAATTGACAGATTGCGTCCATTTCCTCGGCCAAGTCCAGAATGTCAATGCCCATCTCCGTCAAGCGGATATCTTCGTACTCTCATCGCGATTTGAGGGCTTCCCGATGGCTCTATGCGAAGCCATGGCTTGTGGATTGCCCGTGTTAGCTACAGACTGTCTGAGTGGCCCTAGAGAGATTATTACCGATGGAGTCGATGGGATCTTGGTGCCGATGGAAGATGTAGATGCTCTCGCCAATGGGCTGGATCTCCTGATGTCCGATCCTGGCAAACGCCAACAACTAGCACAAGCAGCTCCACAGATCCTCGATCGGTTTGGGTTGGAGCAGGTGATGAAAATGTGGTCAGAGGAGATCGATCGAGTTATTCAGCATCGAAGGAATAAGTAACACATCCATAACTGTAATTTCGGCAGCTTTCTTCTACCGCATCGAATATCCAAACAATTATCCTCGGATCTCGTTTATGAAAATCACTTTAGTTATTTATGCAATGGGACTCGGTGGCGCACAGCGAGTAGTCTCGATCCTAGCGAACTACTGGGCTACTCATGGTTGGGAAGTAACATTAATTACTTTATCAGATAGCTCTCGACCATCTTTCTATCATTTAGAAGAGCGAGTTCAACTAATCCAGTTGGGAATTATTGGGGATTCTCCCAGTCCACTGAATTTACTCTTGACAGCTTGGCAACGAATGGAAGTTTTGCGAAAGGCGATAATTGTCAGCAAACCAGATGCGATCGTTAGTTTTCTCAATACTGTGAATGTCATGACACTGATGGCTACTTGGCAACTAAATATTCCAGTCATTGTCAGCGAACATATCTATCCCGGCTTTACGGACGTAAATCGAGTCTGGCAAATATTGATGAAGTTGACTTATCGCCGTGCTGACTTCATCACATTATTAACTGAGAGTGCCTTGGCATTTTATCCAGCCGATCGAGGATATCGATCGATCGTCATGCCAAATCCAGTCGTTACACCAGAGCTAGCGGTTGAAACAGAGCGATTATTAGTCAGTCCGATGTCGATCGCCATCGGCAGACTACAGCCTCAAAAAGGCTTCGATCTGCTGATTAAAGCCTTCCATCAGCTCCGTCACAAGTATCCTCACTGGCAGCTCACCATTCTCGGTGAAGGGCCGATTCGGGGCGAATTGGAACAGTTACGCTCTCAACTACAATTAATCGATCGAGTCCATTTGCCCGGACAAGTCCACAATGTCAATGCCTATCTCCGTCAAGCCGATATCTTCGTCCTGTCGTCCCGATTTGAGGGCTTTCCGATGTCTTTGTGCGAAGCCATGGCTTGTGGTCTGCCAGTACTCGCTACAGACTGTCTGAGCGGCCCCAGGGAGATTATTACTGATGGCGTTGATGGCATGTTGGTGACAACAGAGGATGTGGACGCACTCGCCGTTGGACTCGATGCTCTGATGTCCAATCCTGCCAAACGCGAACAACTAGCTCAAGCTGCTCCCCAAATCCTCAATCGGTTTGGACTCAAGCAGGTGATGAAAATGTGGTCCGATCGGATCGAACAAGCAATCGATTTTCGCGCTCAGTCCTCTAAACCCTCGAAAGTATGAATCAGCTCTATCGAAAATTTAAAGTTTGGATCTGGATTTTAGTCGGATCGATCGTTTTTTCGGCTTGCTCGACGACAACCAAAAATCTATTAGCCGAGAAGCCAATTCCACCTGTCGTCGTGCCAACTGCTCAGAACAAATTGGCACAGCAACCAGCCACAACCGCGATGGTAGTTTGGACGGCACCTAGTCTCGATCGCATCGGCCGCACCGACTCACCCAGGAATAACTCCCGCATCCAACTTAGTGCCGCAAGGGGGGAATACGAATCATTCCAATTCATCGTTACTGCCCCCCTCAATGGACTCAAAAATGTGAAAGTCGCCGTCTCAGATTTAATCGGAGTCAAGGGGCAAGTCATCCCTAGTAAAAACATCACCCTCTACCGCGAACACTATGTCAATGTGCGTAAACCTAGTCCCAAAACTAAAGGCACCAATCAGTCATTAGGGGCTGGCTGGTATGCTGATGGACTGATCCCGTTTGTCGATCCAGTCACCTTCAAACCACCCACTCAGGGTAAATTAAAAGCAATTCCCTTCGATCTAGCCGGAAACCAAAATCAACCGATTTGGGGCGATATCTTCGTCCCTCGAAAACTCGCGGCGGGCAAATATCGGGGCACATTTACAGTCACCACAGATAAAGGTAAAACTCAAGGTGAAATCCTCCTCAATGTCTGGAACTTTGAATTACCGCTCAAACCATCCCTACATTCCGCCTTTGAATTTTGGACACCACTGTCTAAAATTAATCAAATCGAGCTGCTCAAGCACAAATTGATGGCGCGACGAGTCAAAGTAGAGGACGAAAAGGAGTTGATAAGTAAGTGGGGATTGAATGCAACAAATTTGGACATTACCACTGAGACAAATCTTCGTACCTGCACGATGTCTCAACCACCTACAGTCGAAACAATGAAAGCAGCCGCCAAACGTCGTTCGCGAGATTTATTTCTTTACAACTATACGGCTGATGAAATCGATGTCTGCCCGAATTTGAATGATACAGTCAAGAAATGGGCGCGAACGCTCCATGCCGCAGGCGTTCCCAATGCCATTAGCATGAAACCAATCCCCCAGCTCTATAACAATGGGACTGGAACTGGACGCTCGGCTGTGGATATCTGGGTGTTGCTCCCCCAAATGTATGATGAGGCAAAAGCGCACGTTTTACAGGTACAGAAAAACGGTAATCGAGTTTGGTCTTATAATGCGCTGGTGCAGGATGATTATTCACCCAAATGGGAAATTGATTTCAAGCCAATTAATTATCGGATTCAGCCAGGATTTATCAGTCAGAGTTTGGGCTTGACGGGGCTGCTTTATTGGCAAAACGATCTGTGGACGAAAGATCCTTGGAATGATGTCCAGACTTACACCGCTGATGGCAAGGACTATCCTGGGGAAGGAATGTTATTGTATCCCGGCGCGCAGGTCGGGATAGCTGGAATTGTCCCCTCTATGCGGCTAAAATGGCTCAGAGATGGGGTGGAAGATTATGAGTACGTGCAAATCCTCAAAGGCTTAGGTCGTCAAGATTTGGCACTGAAATTGGCTCGAATAGCAGGGCGTGATTGGCGCAATTGGACGCAAGATCCAAAAGTAGTCGAATCAGTGCGGCTCCAACTCGGTCGAGAAATTCATAAATTGAAATCCAAATCTGGCTAATTTCTAAACTAATGTTATTAACAACTTTTAAGAGAATCTGGTATTTACTCAATCAAAAAGAACGGTGGCAAGCAGTTGCACTACTGCTAATGATGTTAATTGGTGCTGGTCTCGAAATTATCAGTATGGGGCTGCTACCCGTATATATTAGTCTCATCGCTCAACCAAATATAGCCAAACAAAACCCGATTGTAATTTATCTATCTCAGCTAGTTAGGTTAGATTCTCCCCGCGAGACGATCGTGATGGTGGGGCTACTTTTAGTTACGATATTTTTCATCAAAAGTGTATATCTGATATCTTTGTCTTATGCCCAAGGTAAATTTATCTTCCGAAAAATGAGATCGATCGAAGTAAAACTCTATCGAATCTATATGTGTAGCTCTTACTCATTTCATTTAGGGCGAAACTCAGCGGAAATGATCGATTGTATCAATCGAGAGACGTATTTTGCTTTTACTGGCGTATTCATCCCCTTTGCCATCTTTCTCGCTGAGGCGATTTTGATGGCGATGGTAGGCATGATGTTATTTGTATTTGAACCACTCGGCTCTCTAGCGGCGATACTGACCCTCGGCACGATCGGCTTTAGTTACTATCAATTAGTTAAGAAAAAGATTAGCAAAATTGGCGAACTCGAACAGATCCATGCTGTTAAAATGCTCCAATGGACGAGTCAAGGTCTTAGTGGTGTTAAAGAAATTAAGGTAGCTGGCAAAGAAGAGTTCTTTATTTATAATTTCAATTGGCACGCCAAACAATTTAGTACGGCAATTAGAACATCTTTTACACTTGAAAATATCCCTCGTCTAGCTCTAGAAACTATTGCCTTAGTTGTCATAGTTGGTTTAGTCACAATCGGCTTAAATCAAGGTCGTTCTGGCACATCGTTATTGAGTGGGATTACTCTATTTGCCGTTGCTGCATTCCGACTATTACCATCAGTCAACCGAATTTTAAATGCTCTAACTTCAATCCGACTTCGTAGCAGTGTACTCGATACTATTTATCAAGATATTCGATATCTAAGCGAACGGATTAAGATAGAAGGAGAATATGAATCGAGTTCATCAGAAAATCTTCCCAAAATTCCCTTAGCTGAAAGTCTAGAATTTCAACATGTTTCCTTCAAGTATCCCCAATCGGAAGAACTAGCGATTCCCGATCTATCGATCTCGATTCCCAAGGGTCAGTTAGTCGGGATAGTAGGTCATTCTGGTGCTGGTAAAACAACATTTGTCGATTTATTATTGGGGCTACTGAATCCCTCCTCCGGTAAAATTTTGGCTGATGGAGTAGATATTACAACTAGTATTAAAGCTTGGCGCAAAAATATCGGTTATATCCCCCAAAATATCTATCTATTTGATGATACAATTAGAGCAAATATTGCCTTTGGCTATTTTCCCGATCGCATCGACGATGACAGAATTTTGAAAGTATTGAAAGCCGTCCAACTTGAAGAATTTGTATCTCAATTACCAGCAGGATTAGATACCTTCGTCGGCGAAAGTGGCGTGCGGCTCTCAGGTGGACAAAGACAACGCATCGGTATCGCTCGCGCACTATATCGCAATCCAAGATTGTTGATTATGGATGAAGCAACTTCAGCATTGGATAATCAAACTGAAAAAGCCGTAACTGATGCGATCGAAAAATTGAGTAAAAATCGGACAGTGATTATTATCGCTCACCGATTGACTACAATTCAAAAATGTGATGTCATCTATATGATGGGTAAGGGGAAAATTATTTGTCAAGGTACATATGAGTACTTGTTGAATAATAGCCCTGAATTTCAAAAGCTGGCGATGGTCACAAATATTCCTGAATATAAAGCTTAGATTTGTCTGACTTTATCATCATAAATATTCATACTATTTCTAAAATGGTAAAATAATACCAATTTAAAAAACAATCTTGACAGATCGATTCTCCAGGGGAGAGGCTTCTGCTTTTGGCGTTAGCCTGCCGGAGGCACAGGCAGAGGATACGCCAACGCGGGAACGACTCCATAAACAGCAAGGTTTCCCCAATCCAAAATCCAAAATCCAAAATCCAAAATGGTATGACAATCATCTCCAAACTTAAATCGATCGTTAAAACTGCTTACTATCAAAGTACATTTTTATTACCTATTAAAATCTCTAATCGATTGCTGATTGTCAATCCTGACAGAAATTGGTCTATTCTAATCTATGAAGGCAATAGTCCTCTGGCACTAAATCCGGCATCCAATACCAAATATCCGGTGATGAGTAAGAATAGTGTCGATGACACATATGCAGCATTTGTAGCCGATCCATTTATAGTTAAGTATGAGCATAAGTGGCTAATGTTCTTTGAAATTTTGAATACCAAAACTCAAAAGGGTCAAATTGCCTATGCTGAAAGTGAAGATTGCTTAAATTGGAATTATCAGCAGGTAGTTTTGGCTGAAGATTTTCATCTCTCATATCCCTATACATTTGAATTTGAATCTAACTGGTATATGATTCCTGAGTCATGTGAAGCAGGCTCGGTGAGGTTGTACAAAGCAAATAGTTTTCCACAGCAATGGGAACTTGTTTCAGAGCTATTAGTCGGGGAAAGATTTGTCGATGCTTCTATCGTCAATTTTGAGGGGATCTGGTGGATATTTGTCGGTATCGAAAGAGACGAACATACTGCTTGCGATGAGTTAAGATTATATTATTCAGATAGTCTGGACGGAGATTGGGTAGAGCATCCCATGAGTCCAATTGTTCGTGATAATATGGAGATATCTAGACCAGCAGGTAGGATTGTCAAGATGGATAATAAGCTGGTGCGTTTTGCACAGGATTGTAGGGAAGAATACGGACGTAACGTGACCGCAATTCAGATTCAGTCGCTCACAAAAGATGACTATCGAGAAGAGGTAATAAATCCTGACAATCCCTATTTATTTGAACTTGGTAATCTAAAATGCAATGGTTTGGGGATGCACCATCTAGATCCAGTAAAATTGGACGACAATCGCTGGATTGCTTGCGTTGATGCCAAAGGTTAGTTTTATCTATTCGATCTATTTTATTATTTCAAAATTTTACCAAGTAACAAGAGTTTAGAGCAAGTACCTAAAGGTACTTAAATGAATCCGCTCTTTGAGACGGGATTTGAATCCCTGTCTCAAAAACCAACTTATTACTTATTACTTATTACTTATTACTTAATTACAAGTGACTGTTAAATTGCTGGTTGGTAGTGAAGCAGAGTTATTATTGAAAGATGCAACTTTTCAGGCTCGATGGAACTCTCTTTATCATAATTGTCTTTGGGCAACTCCATCTCAAAGCTCTGGTTTTGTGACGACTTGGTACGAAATTTACCATGAATATTTTCAGCCTGTATTAGTCTATAGATTGATGCCAGATAATATCTTGAGTGGTTTACTAACTCTGGCAATATCATCGAATTTCAAACAGCTTGTTGTCGCGGGTACGTCCCAAGCAGAGTATCACGCATGGCTGGCGATACCTGATGATGGTGGTAATACTTTCATTCGAGCGGCAATTGAGCTGCTGAGTACTCGATTTGTGGGCAGAACTCTGACATTTGAGTATCTGCCACCATTAGCTCCAAAGCAGTGGTTAGATCGGGAGCAGAATAGTATTTTGACAACCCATAAACGTCCACTAATGAAGTTAGCTGATGGGGAAAGTATTAGAAAATCATTGAAGAAAACCGGAAACAAAAGTCGCTTAAATCGATTGAAACAATTGGGCGATCTTCGGTTCGAGCAATTGCATACAGAATCAGAACTAGCAGCGGTATTTGATGAGATTATTGCCTATTATGATTTTCGTCAGGGCGCAGCGAACAATGCCCTACCTTTTCAAACCGATCGATTGAAAAAATCATTTCAACTCGCACTAATGCGGGTAAAAGATTTGCAACATGTGACTGTACTCAAGCTCGGAGATCGGATCTTAGCAGCGCATATTGGTCTGTACGATCGACAGCAATGTGCGATCGGTATACCTATATATTCACCTTTTTATGCTATTCATTCACCAGGAAAACTGCATCTACTGATGTTGGGATTAGAACTAGTAAAACAGGGAATCGAGATTCTAGATCTAACCCCAGGCGGGGATGCTTATAAAGAAAGATCTGCTACCGATTGGGATGAAGTATTTGTACTGAATATATTTTTTGGAAATCGATTTTGGAAAAAACAAAGGACAGAATTAAAGCCACGAGTTAGATCGACTGTCAAAACATTGATGCTAGCTATTGGGATTGACATAAAAAATCTCATCAAATCGATTAGATCGTTTGACTGGAAACCAAATTTCGGCTCAAAACTTAGGCACAATCTTGAAGTCAATCTTTACTGCTACAGAGCTAAAACGATTGAGACTGGTCGTAACTTCCCCTCTATTAACCGAGACTCGATCGCAGATTTACTCAAATTTCAATCGACCAGTTCACGTCAAACTCGCCAAGATTTTCTTTCATGTTGTCTGAAAAAAATTGAGTTTGGAGAACATGTTTATACATGGGTAGAAAACGATCGGTTGCTTTGCTGTAGCTGGTTAGTCGAACGTCAAGATAAATTTGTGTTTGCCGAATTAAACCAAGAATATATCTTTGAATCGGGATCGGCATTTATTCATGATTTCTATTTTCATCCGAGCGTCGCAGATGATATGCCAGGAAAATTACAAGCCTTGCTAGAACAGATGCTTGATGATGCTGTATCGATTTATGGTGCAAACCAGATTTATATGACAGTGTTAGCCGACGATCCTCGACAGGAGGCAATTCAGCAAGCAAGTTTAAATTATCTAGATACAGTAGATCGATCCTCAGCGTAAAATCGGCTAATATGCTCTATCGATATTTGAACCGATCGCCTAAAATGTTTATGATTCATCCTATCCAGATATTGACAATACTATGACAAATCTAGATTTACAAAATACTCGATCGGATGGTCAGCAATACATATTTACCGTATTTACCCCAGCCTACAATCGAGCATATACTCTCCATCGTGTCTATGAAAGTTTAGTCGCTCAGACTTTTCGAGACTTTGAATGGCTGATTGTCGATGATGGTTCCAAAGACAATACTAAAGAACTAGTCGAAGGTTGGCAACAAACCGCTCAATTTCCAATTCGATACATTTATCAACAAAATGGCGGGAAAAATAGTGCCTCTAATTTAGGCGTTCAAATGGCTAGCGGCGAACTATTTCTCACCCTAGATTCTGACGATCGCTGTATGCCAAATGCCCTTGAGCGACTATACTATCATTGGGAGAGTATTCCAGCAGCCCAAAAGCATTTATTCTCGGCTGTGACAGCTCTATGTGAAGATCAGTATGGTAATCTCCAAGGTAAGCGATTTCGAGCCGCAGTACTTGATGCGAACCCCTTGGAGATGTCTTATCGCTATGGATTCACCGCAGAAATGTGGGGATTCCAGCGTACTGATGTCATGAAAGAATTCCCTGCGCCGACAATGCCGGGACAACATATCAGTGAGGGAATAATTTGGGGTAGAATTGCTTCAAAGTATCAGACGCGGTTCGTCGATGAAATTCTGCGTGTATATTATTTGGGCGATATGGGTAAAGATCAACTCACCCGTCAAGATCCCACCAGACAATCGCCAGGGATAGTTACTACCCGTAAGTATACGATTAATAATGATATCAAATGGCTCAGATATGCACCCTTATACTTTTTGAAGTGTGCAACTCAATACAATCGCTTTGGCTTCCATCTCCACAACTCGATCCAGCAACAATTAAGTGAAATCGACTCGATCGTTGGTAAACTGCTAGTAGCTGTAGCAATCCCGATCGGTTGGTTCTTTTATCTGCTCGATTCTCTGGGGGAGAGGCTCCGCCAACGACAAAAGCTAACCGCCGGGACGAAATAAATGTTGATGCTGGGGGTGATATAGTTGAGAGCGAGTAATATTCACCCCATCATTAGCTAAAGCTGGACTAATAATATACATCGTCGTCCGTATTAGATTTTCCCGCGCCGTAACAGATGCCATTTCTGTCAGCGGTACCACCCAAATTTGCTCGTCATCCCAACCCACCCGAAAACAAATCGCCACAGGAGTTGTGGGTGGGTAATGTGCGAGTAATTGAGCTTGAGCCTTCTCCACATGACGAGCAGCTAGATACAGACATAAACTCGCCTGATGCGCTGCTAAACTACCCAAATCCTCCGCTGTGGGTACAGCAGAAGCTCTACCTGTCGGGCGAGTCAGAATAATCGTCTGCACGATTTCAGGTACCGTTAGCTCGACTTGAAGTTTCGCCGCCGCAGCTTGGAAAGCACTAATTCCAGGTATCAATTCTACCGAGATATCCACAGCGCGAAGAGCCTGAATTTGTTCGGTAATAGCACTATACAGCGTCAAATCGCCCGAATGCAATCGAGCGACAACCAAGCCAGATCGAACTCGATCGACAGTCACTGCTACAATCTCCTCCAGAGTCAGATGACTAGTCTTGATAATTTCCACCCCATCGCGAGTATCCTGTAAAATTCGATCGGGTATCAACGAGTCAGCATATAGAATAACATCCGCCACTGCAATAATTCTCTGCCCCTTCACCGTCAATAGATCTGGATCGCCTGGGCCAACACCGATAATATATACTTGGGGCGTAAGTGGTGGATGTTGTGACAAATCGATTCTGATATTGTTTTCTTCTTAGTTAATTTTACCTCGATCGACAGGTAAAAATCCACTCAAGTTTAGATGATGCCGATCCATTTGTTATACTAGAATAGTTGCATTGGTAAAAATCGATCGCATGGTTAATACTCAAGTCCGTCCGCTCACTAGTGTGGAATATTATCAGATGATGGAAAGTGGCATCATCCGCGAAGGCGAGCGAGTAGAATTAATTTTAGGACAAATTTTCAGCATGGCAGCAAAAGGCACTCGACATACTGTTTCTACTACCAGACTATTAAAAATAGTACTAGAATTGACTGAAGAACGGGCGACTATTCGGTGTCAAGATCCGATTACTCTGCCAAATAATAGTGAACCAGAACCAGATCTTGTGATTGCGAGATTGCGATCGGATGAATATATCAACAGTCATCCATCGCCTGCCGATATTATCTTAGTAATTGAAGTTGCCGACTCGTCAATTAAATTCGACAGAGATATCAAAGCAGCACTTTATGCAGCCGCCGGAATAAGTGAATATTGGATCGTCAATCTCATCGACGATCGTCTAGAAATATATCGCCAACCCTCCAATTCTATCTACACCAGTATTCAGATTGTTACGCCGCCTCGATCGATTAGCTTACCCGAATTTCCAGAAATCTCACTTAATATCGGTGATTTTTTTCCTGCCCAAAAAGACACTCCCTTTTCACCTAACAAATAGACGGTGGGCAGCACCCACCCTACAGCTATTGACTAATTGCTAGAGCGTTTAGCCTCATCAAGCTGCTCGATGATTAGAGATAATCTTTCATTTTGTTTTTTGAGTTCTCCGAGTATCATTGGGAGCGATCCTATTAGCATAAAGCTAGCTATACTAACGGGGACTAACATCGGCATCAAAATTATAGATTCCATTGGGATTAAACTATCACTCAGTATTTATGTAACTAGATCGATAATACCCAAATTATGGTAGCTAATATCGGGTGTGTTATGAAGGTAGCTGCATGAGCACCGTTTTAGCAAAAGGGCTATGCCAGTGCAAAATATAATAATGTTTTACGTGATTTTAAGATAGCCCTTGAATAGAGATCGATCGTCAAGTACCGATCGTTTTTAGAGATTGGTTTCTTTGATAGAGCTGCTAGGCTCAACCATCGGAGGGTTGAGCCTAGTTGTCAGAATTAATATATTTACGCGGGTTGAAAGATTCTCTCATGACCATTAACCATTAGAATATATACACTCAAAAATATTCCTGCTCTTTTAAAATACCCGATCGACCATCAAAAATATGTCAGATAACAGACGCTCCCAAGCCATCACCCAAGGCGTACAACGCTCACCCAACCGCGCCATGCTTCGTGCAGTCGGCTTTGGCGACAATGATTTTACCAAACCCATCGTCGGACTAGCAAATGGTTATAGTACCATCACTCCCTGCAATATGGGCATCAACAAACTAGCCATCCGCGCCGAAGCATCTCTGAGAACTGCCGGAGCGATGCCCCAAATGTTTGGTACGATCACAATTAGCGATGGAATTTCAATGGGTACAGAAGGGATGAAATATTCCCTAGTATCGCGCGAAGTCATCGCCGACTCGATCGAAACCGCCTGTAATGGGCAAAGTATGGATGCTGTCCTGGCGATCGGTGGATGTGATAAAAATATGCCAGGGGCAATGATTGCGATCGCCCGGATGAATATCCCCTCCATCTTCGTTTACGGTGGGACGATCAAGCCTGGACATCACAACGGTCAAGATCTCACCGTCGTCAGCTCCTTTGAAGCCGTCGGTCAATTTAGCGCGGGTAAAATCGATGAAGCCGAACTCATGGCTGTCGAGAAAAAAGCTTGCCCTGGTGCTGGCTCCTGCGGTGGCATGTTCACAGCTAATACCATGTCATCCGCGATCGAAGCAATGGGCATGAGTATCCCCTACTCATCCACAATGGCAGCAGAAGATGAAGAAAAAGCCGTCAGTGCCGAAAAATCTGCCTACGTCCTCGTCGAAGCCATCCGCAACCAGATCTTACCCAAGCAGATATTGACCAGGAAAGCCTTTGAAAATGCGATCGCCGTAATTATGGCAGTCGGCGGCTCTACCAATGCCGTCTTGCATCTCCTAGCCATCTCTAGAACCATTGGCGTACCCTTGTCGATCGATGACTTCGAGACCATCCGCGCCAAAGTCCCCGTCATCTGCGATCTCAAACCCTCCGGCAAATATGTCGCCACCGACCTACATCAAGCAGGCGGCATCCCCCAAGTGATGAAAATCTTGCTCACTCAAGGCTTATTACATGGCGACGCACTCACCATCAGCGGCCAAACCGTCGCCCAAGTCCTAGCCGACATTCCCAGCACCCCTCGCGCCGACCAAGATGTCATCCGTCAATGGGACAATCCCATGTATGCTCAAGGACATCTCGCCATCCTCAAAGGCAACCTCGCCAGTGAAGGAGCCGTCGCCAAAATCACTGGTATCAAAAAAGCAGCAATTACAGGTCCAGCTCGTGTATTTGAATCCGAGGAAGCCTGTCTCGATGCTATCCTCGCAGGTAAAATCGTCGCTGGAGACGTAATCGTCATCCGCTATGAAGGGCCAAAAGGCGGCCCAGGAATGCGCGAAATGCTCGCCCCCACTTCAGCCATCATCGGTGCTGGATTAGGTGATTCTGTTGGCCTAATTACCGACGGACGTTTCTCCGGTGGTACCTACGGTATGGTAGTCGGACATGTCGCCCCAGAAGCCTATGTCGGCGGTAATATTGCCCTAGTCAACGAAGGCGATAGTATCACGATCGACGCTCCCCAACGACTACTCCAATTAAATATTTCCGAGGCTGAATTAGCCACCCGTCGCGCAAATTGGCAAGCACCCGCACCCCGTTATACAACCGGAATTTTGGGTAAATACGCCAAATTGGTTTCCTCTAGTAGTTTGGGTGCATTGACAGATCTGGATCTATTTTAGGTTCGGCAAACCTTGGAGAGTGTTTGAAAAGTCAACTTTCCTTTGTAATCCCATCCCCTAAACGGTTAAAGACTGGACTTTGTAAGTCGATTGACTCGAATCAGATCCCCGACTTCTCTCAAGAAGTCGGGGATCTTGAGTAATCTAGTCCAGTTTCTAAGTTTTCGTGACGAGAGAATTAAGGTTCTAAGAGTTTTATTTTTAAAAACCCCCATCTGCAATCCTAATTTCCACTTTCGAGAATTGCTACCTGAAATCTGGGAGTCTATCGAGTGAATTAAATCTGGGAAAATTATGACCTATACCCCCACTAAAATTCTGACATTTGATGAATTTATCGATCGATATGGCGATAATCCCTGTTATGAACTAATTGATGGAGAATTGCGTAACCTGGAACCAACAGGGCCTCATGAAGCCGTAACTGGACGGATTATCGGCTATATTTTCGTCGAAATTATGCGCTCCAATTATAACTGGATTGCACCCAAAAATTGCCTCATCAAACCACCTGCAATGATGGCTACTGCTTTACGTCCCGATGCAATTGTATTAGATGAGGATAAACTCAGTCAAGAACCTTTGTGGAAAAAAACCAATTATAGCTAATGGCAGTACGATAAAACTAGTCGTCGAAGTTGTCAGTACCAATTGGCAAGATGACTACGCCCGAAAAGTAGAAGAATATGCTTTATTAGGTGTTCCTGAGTACTGGATTGTAGACTATTTGGGCATTGGTGGTATCGCTTTTATCGGCAAACCCAAGCAACCGACTTTCACTGTTTGTCAACTCGCAGGAGATAGTTATATTCAACAGCAATTTAGATTGGGAGAATTTATTCTATCGCCGACATTCCCCAGTCTCAAACTTCAACTGGATGATATTTTACCTCGTCAAGCTTAATTCGATCTATGTCCGACCCCAATCGGCTACTTCGATCGTGATAGGATGGCAAAAAGTGATTTTGAGCAAGTGCTGTGACCGAAAAGCCAATTTATCACCGCACACAGTCGGATTCACAAACTGTAGAAGATGCGAAGAAACAATTAGCCAGTCAAGAGATATGGGGTGGGCCAGCGCGGAATTGTTATTTTAGCGACATTCCCAAGGTCAAAGCTTATACTGAGGTATTGCCACTGCAAAAAGATCGATTCTCCAGAGGAGAGGCTACGCCAACGACGAAGAAACTAGGAATTGAGTTTACCACAGTCGTAGAACCAGATCGCGGCACTAGACCAGGATTAGCTGATTGGTCAGGCGATCGAGAGGGTGTTCGGAATGAAGATGACTACGCTAAAATTAAGGTAGCGATAACCTTTTGCAACCAACTTGAGGAGGTTCGGGTAGCTAGTGAGTAATCCAACTCCCAAGCAAGATCGACGGGTACGATTTGAAGAAGTGACTCCGACGAATACTATCGTCGCTTTTTTCGATGCTCGATTATCATCTGTCGTTACTCATCTACATTTGCCCATCTACGAAGGCTATGACGATTTAGATGACATGCAGTTGGCTTTTTTGACTTTGCCTTCTGGACAGACGGTGACATTAGCACAGTATGAAAATGCGCCACAGATTGGTGTGGATCTTTATGTAGATCTCAAGACTCAAGACGTTCCAGCGGTGGTATTTGAAAGCTGTCAATATTTAGAAATACCTCGATCGAACATCCCGTGGTTTCATCCTGATTTTCAGGAACAGATCGATCGATTGTATCTAGAAAATAGTGGCATCGATCGATATATCCAATTACTAGAAGTAGCAGAATCATCGAGTAGTCAATCCGCAGCATTAGAACAGCTTCCCCTAACAAGAATTGATTGCTTTCACCATGCACTGCGGATTTACACCAGAGAAGAATTTCCCCTCTATTGGGCGATGCTGCAACATAATCTCGGCTTGGCTTATTTCGATCGCATCGAAGGACATCGTAAGCGTAATTTGGAGAGATCGATCGAATGCTTTAATAGCTCTCTAGAAATTTACACGCAAAATAAGTTCCCAGAAAAATGGCAAATAAATCAGGATGATATAGCAAAATCCAAAGAATCTCTTTCATTATACAAACAAAGCTTAATAGAAGATATTCTCGATCGGCCAATTCCAAATCGAAAATTAAAATTTGCTAAATTCACCGATTCTCGTACCGTAATGCCAAGGGCAAGGCTCCGCCAACGCATAGTGTCTCGTTCTCTAAGAAGAGGCTACGCCAACGCCAAGATTCAGAGTAGGGGCAATTCATGAATTGCCCCTACTCTGAATCTTGGCTGTAAATTCATACCCCAAATTACTGACGAATAGCGATCGTAATATCGGCAACATTAGTACCTGTCGCACCAATTATTTGGAGATCGCCTAGTTGTTGAAAGAATGGATAACTATCATGTCGATCGAGTGCCAAATTAGCATCCAAGCCTAATGCCAAAGCTCGATCGATTGTCGTCTCATTTACCCTTACTCCAGCCGCATCTGTCGGCCCATCGGTACCATCAGTCGCCAGCGTAATTACCCAAGCAGGAACAGCAGAAATAGCTAATTCGATCGCGGCTGCTAATCCTAATTCCTGATTGCGTCCACCTTTACCAGTACAACCGATGGGTAAAGTCACCGTAGTTTCACCGCCATATATTAAGAGAGTATTGGGCGGGTGAGTAATAATTTCTCGCGCAATTTCAGCACCTCTCACCCGCGCTTCTCCATCTAGTTCGGTAGTAATAATTCGGGCATCATAACCCATCTCTCTCGCAACTTTCGCCACGGCTTCACAAGCTTGACGATTGTTGCCGACTAATATATTCTCGGCAGCAGGATGATTAGTTAATCCTGAGGCGATCGCCCAAATTGGATCGCCAATGACATCTGATAAAATCAATCCAACTACTTTGCCTTTCCCCACCCGTTCGACAAAACCACCTCCTTTCAACCCGTCGATCTTCGATCGCACCGCATTAATTTTTCCGATCGACAATCCACTGCCTAATAGTGCCGTACCGATCGCTTGCAGTGCTGTCAAAGAAATATTATCATCAGGATCCAGGGTGGTAAGATCGATCGAGTGGCTCCAGAGAGTATCCCGAATTAATGCCTGGGTTGCTTGAGTAATTTCTACAGTCGGTAGATTGGTTAATAATTCAGTCAAGGCACGCCAAGAACGGGGCGCAATCGCTAAAGCAGAAGCACCACCAGAAATACAAGCTAGCACCAAAGTTCGATCGGTACAGTCTCCCAAAAATTGCCAGATCCGATCGCCAGCAGCTAAACTAAGTTCGTCGGGAACTGGATGTGCTGACTCGACAAGCTTCCAATTAGTTGGAAAGTTGGCATCGCCTAAATGGGCGTATTTAGTAATGACTAATCCTTGAGAAATCCGACTACCAAGCAGTGTCTCGATCGATCGAGCCATCGGTACCGCACCTTTCCCTACAGCGACACAACGAATATCTCCATCGGTCAAATCGACGAGTCGATCGCCGATCGCTAGATTGTTGCCATTGAGTCGTAAGTGATGCTGAATCGCATCGTATGGATCCACTGCGGCGAGTACAGTCTTAATTAGTCGGTCGATTTTGGCATTCATTTTGCCCCAGCTACTCCCCATTAGCTTAAATTAATGTTACCAACAACTTTAAATCGTTGCCTGATTTCCACAAATCCCAAACAGCCCTTACCAACCTCCCACTAGATAGAGCCAGCGCGTTATAATTCGTTACAGACGCACAAATAATCCTAGCTATGACTAAACCCGTACTGAATAGTTTCTTTGTCGGTCGTGCCCTAGCTCAAGCTTTAAATGACAAGCTAGGTGAGACTCTAACCTATAGTCTGAGCGAACTAGGTAAAATCAATGCCGAGCAGGGCGAGAAACTCAGACAATTTACCCAAGAAGTAATCGATCGCGCAGCAAGAGAGACTACCAATGCTGGTGGGAATACTACTACAGTCGCTGCTGATGGTGCACCTATCGACATCCAACAAACAGTTGACGAACTTCGCGCTGAAATCGCCAGACTCAGAGCCGAAATCCAACAGCACCGCAACCAAACATCATCTTGACCGAGCTGACAGTTGTAACCGCATAGAACCAAAGTCTACGGAGTCAGCTCAACCCTCATACCCTCATACCCTCCCACCCTCCCACCCCCTACCTCCTCACCCGTGACTGCTATCTCCGACGCTTCCGCCCCGCCTAGTAGCGGTAGACTATCATTACCACCTGCATCGGCTCTGACAGAATCGTCCGGGACTTCTATGCCCCAAACCCCGATCGATACTCTACCGAGTAATAGTAACCGCACCTATCGTTGGAACCGAACTAACTATTCTCGGCGGCGGCGAAAATTGGATATTTGGTCTTTTTTCCTGACCTTTTTGAATAGCTCTTGGATCGATGGTAAGAAGTGGAGCTATATTAGCGGCTACACGGAAGCAAAACAGATCGCCAGACGGCGCAAACAAGCGATTTGGATCAGAGATACATTTTTGGAGTTGGGGCCGACTTTTATCAAGTTGGGGCAGCTATTTTCGACTCGTGCGGATCTATTTCCGGCGGAGTATGTTGAGGAATTGTCCAAGCTACAAGATCGGGTACCTGCGTTTGGGTACGATCGAGTGGAGGAGATTATCCAGCGCGATTTGGGCAAGACTATTCCCGAATTGTTTGCCAGTTTTGAACGGGTGCCTTTGGCTGCGGCGAGTTTGGGTCAGGTACACCGAGCGACGCTGTATACTGGGGAAGAGGTCGTTGTGAAGGTACAGCGTCCGGGGTTACAGAAGTTATTTACGATCGATCTCGAAATCCTCCGAGGTATTGCCAAGTACTTCCAAAATCATCCGAAATGGGGGGCACAAGGACGCGACTGGATCGGCATTTATGATGAGTGCTGTAAAATTCTGTGGGAAGAGACAGACTATATTCTCGAAGGGCAAAACGCCGATACATTTCGCCGCAACTTTCGCTCGCAAAATTGGGTGATGGTACCCCGCGTCTATTGGCGATACTCATCCATCCGCACTTTGACGCTCCAATATCTTCCAGGCATTAAAATCAGTCACTACGAAGGATTAGAAGCGGCTGGACTCGATCGCCAAACCATCGCCCGTCAAAGTGCTACCGCCTACCTCCAACAATTACTCACCGATGGTTTCTTCCATGCCGATCCTCATCCAGGCAATGTCGCCATCGACCCCACCACTGGAGCCTTAATCTTCTATGACTTTGGGATGATGGGCACAATTGCACCAGGCACCAAAGAGAAATTGATGGACACACTCTTAGCAGTAGCTGGAAAAAATGCCGATCGAGTCGTCCGTGGCTTAGTCGCTCTCGGTGCAGTATCGGAAACCGCCGACCCCGATCCGATTCGCCGATCGATCCAGTACCTACTAGACAACTTCCTCGATCGACCCATAGAAGCTCAATCGATCGCCCAAATCAGCGACGACCTCTACGACATCGCCTACGGTCAACCCTTCCGCTTTCCCGCTACCTTTACCTTCGTCATGCGGGCATTTTCCACCATCGAAGGAGTCGGCAAAGGACTCGATCCTGATTTCAACTTCATGACAGCAGCCCAACCCTTCGCCCTCCAAATTATGACCAACGGCAACACGAACGACGCGAATGGCTTCCTCGCCGAAATGGGCAGACAAGCCGCACAGGTGGGTACTTCCGCCCTCGGATTACCCCGTCGAATTGAAGATACCATCGACAAATTAGAGCGCGGTGACTTGCGCGTGCGCGTAAAATCGAGTGAAACCGATCGCTACTTGCGTAGACTCGGAGCCATGCAGCAGACCACAAATTACGCCATATTGGTTGCTACATTCACATTGTCTGCTACGATGCTATTTGTCAATGAATATGCGGTCGCGGCTGGAGTAATAGGTGTTTTTGCTCTTATTGCTTTGGTTATCTGGTTTCGGCTGATGCGGAAACTCGATCGTCAGGATCGGATGTCATCCTAACATCACGACTCGATCGTCCCGATTTGGGTTTGATCGGATAGTGAATCGGTATTCATTGTTGGCGTAACCTACCAGAGGTAATCGCTGACAACTATTAAAATTTTAGATCGTTAATCGGCACAGGCATTGGATTATGAAATCTCTGTTCACTGGTCTTTCGGATAAGGGTATGGTACGGAGTGCCAACCAAGATGCGTATCATATCGATCCTGACGGACGATTTTTTATTGTAGCTGACGGTATGGGCGGTCATGCAGGTGGCGAAGAAGCCAGCCGCATCGCCATCGAGACGACTCACACTTTTTTGTCCGAGCATTGGGAGACGGCAACCGATGTCGAAAATTTGATGAAACAGGCTCTAATTGCCGCCAATGATGCAATCGTTGCCGACCAAGAACAAAACGCTGCTAGGGCTGATATGGGCACTACGGTGGTGATGATTTTATTCAAGGATGATGTGGCTTGGTCTGCTCATGTGGGTGACTCTAGGCTTTATCGGCTACGCGATAGCAAATTGGATCGCATCACCGAGGATGATACTTGGGTAGCTAGAGCGATGAAATTGGGTCAACTCACGGCCGAGGAAGCCAAGGTACATCCCCTCCGCCACGTACTATCCCACTGTTTGGGTCGTCGCGATCTACGTCAAATCAATACTCAAACTCAAGATATCAAAAGTGGCGATCGCATCCTCCTCTGTAGCGATGGTCTAACAGAAGAAGTCCCCCACGATGAAATTGCCAGTCATCTCGTCGAAGCTGCATCTAATGAAGCAGCCGCCCAAGCTCTAGTAGATGCTGCCAAACAGCATGGTGGTAGCGACAATATCACCGTTATTATTGCGGCGATGGTCTAGATATCGACGTTGATTAAATAATAAGTAATAAGTAATAAGTAAGTTTTTGAAACAGGGATTCAATCCCTGTCTCAAAAGCGGACTCCTTTTCTCCCCATGGAGAGGCCATGCCAAAGATGGAGGTCTTTTTTACAATTATTAGTAGTATTTTCGCTAAGAATTCAAACTTACTGGCGATTCTCCCGGAGATCCGTCAAAGCCCAGCGAGATAAGCTGTCAAACATTTAAAACACTCTTTTTGCCCTCTACAACTCTTGTGGCAAGGGATTCAGTCAAAAGATTTAGATGTAAAACAGCTTAATACCTCCATCATATTTATTTGTAACCGTTAGCTTGCCTGAATGAAGTGCCTCGATCGATTGAAACACATTTTTGCTACATTATTTCAGCCGAGCTATCCCACATCTAAATTGACGGCTGAAATGCTCTTTCCAAAGGGATCTCTATTTATAAAGAGTGCATTTTGCACATAGCACTCCGACGGAGTATAACAACTAAGTTGAAAGTACGCTTTGTATAGAGTACCTCAAAGTCAGTGAATTCGTCAAGACTCTTGAGAATAGTCTCAGTTAGCGATCGCCGAAAATCATGTAATTTTAACTTTTGTTAAAAAATGTAAAATTAGTTGTAGGCATGACGAGGGAATCTAGTCTGACAGATGTTCGGATTGAAGTTAGGGATGAGAGAACGCACCGATCGCTACTCAGGAATATCTGTTAAAATTTGGGTTTGCCCTTGATGTGAACGATAGCTCGATCTTATGACTTCAAATGACCGAGACACAATTAGGATTCGCGGTGCCAAACAACATAATCTCAAGAATATTAGTTTAGAGCTACCGCGCGATCGATTGATTGTATTTACGGGGGTGTCTGGTTCGGGGAAGTCTTCTCTAGCTTTTGATACGATTTTTGCGGAGGGTCAACGGCGATATGTGGAGTCGCTAAGTGCTTATGCGCGGCAATTCTTGGGACAGTTGGATAAGCCCGATGTGGATGCGATCGAAGGTCTGAGTCCAGCGATATCAATCGACCAAAAGTCTACTTCTAATAATCCTCGATCGACTGTGGGTACTGTTACGGAAATCTATGATTATTTTCGGTTATTATACGGTCGGGCGGGAGTGCCTCATTGTCCAGAGTGCGATCGATCGATCGCTCCACAAACGATCGATGAAATGAGCGATCGGATTCGCGCTTTGCCAGAGCGAACTAAGTTTCAAATTTTGGCACCGATCGTCAGGGGGAAAAAAGGTACTCACCAAAAAGCTTTATCTAGTCTTGCCTCGGAAGGGTTTGTCCGAGTGCGGGTGAATGGGGAAGTAAGAGAATTAGCCGATCGAATCGTGCTGGATAAGAATCAAACTCACACGATCGAAATTGTGGTCGATCGGTTGGTTAATAAGGAAGGGATTGAATCGCGGTTATCTGATTCTCTTACTACCTGTTTGCGTCATGCTGATGGGATTGCGACGATCGATATTTTGACAGATGAAGGCGTAGAAGTTAATCCCGATTTACCGACAGAATTAGTATTTTCCGAAAAGTTTGCCTGTCCCGAACATGGCGCGGTGATGGAAGAACTGTCACCCAGATTATTTTCCTTTAATTCGCCCTATGGAGCTTGTCCCACTTGTCATGGATTGGGAAGTGCGAAAACATTTGCGCCCGAATTAATCGTTCCCGATCCAGATGCAGCAGTATATCACGCGATCGCACCTTGGTCTGACAAAGATAATTCCTATTATTTATCCCTCCTATATAGTTTAGGTCAATCGGCTGGATTTGCCTTAGATACACCTTGGAAAAAACTTACTCCCGAACAGGTAGCCCTAATTCTCTACGGTAGTGAAGAATTGATTTGGATGGAAGAATTGGACGACCATCGCCGCTTTAAAGGGGTGGTAAAAATTCTCGATCGGCAATATAGTGATGCCTCGGAAATTCAGAAGCAAAAACTCGAACAATATCTGATCGACCAACCCTGTAAAGTATGTTCCGGTTATCGACTCAAACCAGAAGCTCGATCGGTTAAATTGGGACAGTATCAGATCCTCGACTTTACCACCGTCGCGATCGATGAATGTCTCGATCGACTAGCCAAATTAACACTCACCGATAAACAAGCCAAAATCGGCGAATTAGTCCTCAAAGAAATCAAAGCGCGGCTCAAATTCTTACTCGACGTAGGCTTGGATTATCTCACCCTCGATCGCGCCGCCATGACCCTATCCGGCGGCGAAGCTCAACGAATTCGTCTCGCTACCCAAATCGGTTCCGGCTTAACCGGAGTACTATACGTCCTCGACGAACCCAGTATCGGACTCCATCAACGAGACAACGGGAGACTCCTCAAAACTCTCAACAAATTGCGCGACCTAGGAAATACCCTAATAGTCGTCGAACATGATGAAGACACCATCCGCGCCGCCGACTATCTCGTCGATATCGGCCCAGGTGCGGGCGTACATGGCGGTGAAATTGTCGTCGAAGGAGATCTTGAAGCACTCCTCAACTCCGAAGCATCAATTACAGGCGCATACCTCTCAGGCAGAGTAGGCATCGAAACCCCAACCACCCGCCGCGAAGGAAACGGCAAAAATCTAACCCTCAAAAACGCCAGCCGTAATAACCTCAAAAATCTCGACGTAGAATTCCCCCTCGGTAAACTCGTCGCCATCACAGGCGTATCCGGCTCAGGGAAATCCACCCTAATTAACGAACTCCTTCACCCCGCCTTACAGCATCACCTCACCAAACGAGTACCATTCCCGAAAGACGTAGATGAACTCAAAGGAATAAACGCGATCGATAAAGTCATTATCATCGATCAATCCCCCATCGGCCGCACCCCGCGATCGAACCCCGTCACCTACACAGGCGTATTCGACACCATCCGCGAAGTCTTCACCCAAACCATCGAAGCCAAAACACGCGGCTATAAAGCCGGACAATTTTCCTTCAACGTCAAAGGTGGACGTTGCGAAGCCTGTAGCGGACAAGGAGTCAACATCATCGAAATGAACTTCCTTCCCGATGTCTTCGTCCAATGCGATGTCTGTAAAGGCGAACGATACAACCGCGAAACCCTCCAAGTCAAATATAAAGGCAAATCGATCGCCGATGTCCTCAATATGACCGTCGAAGAAGGCTTAGACTTCTTCCAAAACATCCCCCGCGCCGCCACCCGCCTCCAAACCCTCGTCGATGTCGGACTCGGCTACGTCAAACTCGGACAAACCGCACCCACCCTCTCCGGCGGTGAAGCCCAACGAGTCAAACTCGCCACCGAACTCTCCAAACGCGCTACCGGAAAAACCCTCTATCTCATCGACGAACCCACCACCGGACTCTCATTCTACGATGTCCACAAGCTCCTAGACGTGCTCCAAAGACTAGTAGACAAGGGAAACTCCATTATCGTCATCGAACACAACCTAGACGTGATTCGCTGCTCCGACTGGACGATCGATCTCGGCCCAGAAGGTGGTAATAAGGGGGGAGAATTAGTAGCAATCGGGACACCAGAACAGGTGGCGAAGAATCCGGTTTCCCATACTGGGAAATATCTCAAACAGGTACTGAAACAACATTCGCGACCAGACTAGCAGTGTCAATTCACTGCTAGTCTGAATGGATAAAGTCGAGCAAAGAAGAGATATAGTTTACGTAGGGGGTATTTAAACAGCAGAAATCTCGGATTATTAACCTTTTATAGTACTAATGATCTAAAATAGAGATGTATTCTAAGATGTTGCTGTTTATCGAGCTATGGCAAGGGGGGATATATTACGAAAATTGTTTACCAGCTTCTCTGCTGATGAGAGAGAAGCATTTGTTTCTGCGGCTACAGAACTAATCGAAGAAGAAAAGAGCAAGAATCATACTTTACTGGCACACGATCTGGAGCGAATACTTCGTAGTGGTAACGGACAATCAAAAACGCTTCGTTTCAATCCTCAGCCTTGGAATGATTTTCCAGAACCACCCAAAGACAGGGAAACTGGACTAGCACTACTTTCCGTCAAAAGATTCGATCTTACATGGGAGGAGATCGTCTTGAGTGATTCAGTCAGAAGTATCCTCGATCGAGTTGTATTAGAAAATCGGAAACAGGAAATACTTGCGGCTTATGGATTAAAGCCCAAAAATAAATTACTATTTTGTGGCCCACCTGGGTGTGGCAAAACACAGACAGCTAAAACACTTGCAAGTGTGATGAGTTTGCCACTCGTCAGTGTTAGTCTTACTGCAATGTTTTCCTCTTATTTGGGAGAAACTGCAACAAATCTTCAAAAAATATTCGACTACATCAACGCAGGTGAATGGGTTGTACTGTTTGACGAGTTTGATGCAATCGCCCGCGATCGAAATACACCAAATGAACATGGCGAAATTAAGCGGTTAGTTAATAGCTTACTCCAGTTGATAGATCTGTCAGAAAGTAGTAATCTATTTATTGCGGCTACAAACCATGAGAACCTTTTAGACACTGCTGTTTGGCGAAGATTTGATGAAATTATTTTATTTGAGCGACCCTCCATCGAGATCAGACAAAAATTACTAGGACATTACCTATCTACTATTCGTTATCGGGAAATAGATCTATTGGCATGTGCTAAACAGATTGAAATGGCAACTGGTGCCGATATTCAGCGGATATGCACAGAGGCTGTGAAATCTGTGATTCTCAGAGGTGACAAGGAATTATCCGCAGATGATTTAGATGTTGCTATTGGGAAGTATATTAAGAGAGAGAGCATAGTACATAATTCCACGAAATCCGGCATGAGCATTCAGGATGAATAATAAATTTGAACATCTGCCATTTAATCGAATCGAAGGCTCATTACCTCGAAGATCTCATGGTGGTGGCAGTGGTGGAGAGAAGAGAACAGACAGAAGAAGTCAAGGGATACAAATTATTTCACAAATTGGTGAAATCAAAAAAATTGTCCAAGAACAACATAGTAAATTTTCATTAGATCCAAAACTCATTTTCAAAATTAGGTTGTCTGACAAAAGAAACTTAACAGATGATGATTTAGGAAAATCAGGATTATCGGTTTTAGAAAAGCAGCCAAAAGCAAATCAAGCAATTGTTGTATTCTCTACAGATCTTGAACTCACTGAATTCACCAATAGGCTAGAGCAGTATAGTGGACTTAAACCTGGATCTGAATATGGTTATTTGGACGCGATCGAAAGTATTTGTCCACTTGAAGCTGAAGATCGTATAGGTAGATTATTAGAATTGCAACCTTTAGAATTAGAGGAAGTAGCTCTTCTGGATCTTGAACTGTGGCACACAGGAGATCGGAATGAGATGTCAAAATATCTCAGTGATATTGAGGAGGTATTAAAAAGTATCTCTAATAATCAATCCACCTTTAAAATAACAGACAAGTACATTGGTAATTACCTTTGCTTGGCTAGAATTAAGATCGATCGAGAAGTTCTGGATCTATTATTAGAAGAATTTATTGTCAAAGAAATTAACCGTCGTCCTCATCCGGCTTTTGAGAGTAGATCTGAATATAATCCACCTTTATCTTCATTACCAGATCCAGTCCCTCCCGATCCTAATAGTTGTGGTATTGTCGTTGTTGATTCTGGTATTCAACCTGGACATCCTTTGCTATCCTCTACTATTGGTGAAGCGGAAGTCTTTTTAAGTAATAGTCAAAAAGCAACAGGTGGAGAAATCGATCGTTCTGGTCACGGTACTGGTGTTTCTGGCATTGCTGCTTATGGAGATATAGAGAAATGTATCCTTTCTAAGGAATTTAGATCTTCGGCTAGTATATTTTCTGCAAGAATTTTGGATGATAAAGATGAATATGATGAATATTTATTATTAGAGAATCAACTAGAAGAGGTCGTAAATTATTTTACAAAAAATTACCCGAAAATATGCCATGTTTTTAATTTATCTATAGGCAATTGTGATTCAATTTACAATTCAGGCGATAAGCAATTTAGATTAGCAGCTAAACTCGATGAAATAGCTTATCGATATCAAGATTACGATCTTGTTTTTGTTGTATCAGCAGGAAATGCAAAACCATTCTCCTCAGAGGAAGGAGAGCGTTATCTTACAGATTATCCTAAATATATTCTCGATTCAAAGTCACGAATAATAGATCCAGCCACATCTGCAATTGCAATTACTGTAGGATCGTTATCTCTTGGTCGAGGTAGTATAAATAATCCCAATGATGCACAAGTCAATTCGGTTGCAAAAATCAGAGGATATCCATCTCCATTCACCAGAACTGGCTTTGGTGTCGATGGGATGATCAAACCAGATGTTGTTGCCTATGGTGGTGATTTTGTTATTGACGGAAATCGTATTATGGGTGATGTAAATGCAGCCGTTTCTGTTATTACATTGAGTTTGTCTAATATAAGCGGAAAACTCTTTACGATATCTAGTGGTACAAGTCTTGCTGCTCCTTATATATCAAACTTAGCAGCACAATTATTTAACAAATATCCTAAAGCATCATCGAATTTAATTCGAGCATTAATAGCCAATTCTGCAAGTTTACCATCACAAATACCAAATGAATTTCAGATAGGATCTGGATTGTCTGAAAAAGACAAGACAGCGCAAATGGCTAAACGACTTTCTGTTTATGGATATGGGCAACCTAATCTAGAAAGAGCTATGTATTCAATGGAGAATGACGTAGTGCTAGTATGCGATCGTGTGGAAATGGAAATTGGTAATTTTCATGTCTATGAAATACCTGCTTTACCTCCTGAGTTTTTAAAAAATAAGGGTGAAAGGACTTTATCAATCACTATGGCATTCGATCCACCAACTCGTCATACTCGTGGAGATTCTTATTTAGGTGTGACAATGGGATTTAGTCTTTTCAAAGGTGTTGATATTGAAGATGTATTGAACAGTTTTGTTGATGCAAAAAAAGCTAAAGAGAATGGGATAGAAGATGACTTTCAGGAGCTTTCAATAGATAATCTAAAGCAAAGGTGTGGCTCTACTTGCCAGCTAGATTTAAAGCCAGGATCTAGTATAAGAAAAAAAGGAACTCTTCAACGTGGTCAGCTCAAAATCTCAGATAAAGCAACTAAGTTCGATCTGCCTTTTTATTTAGTTGTAATTTCAAATCGAAAATGGGCAAGACAAGAAGAAATTAAGTTGCAACGATACTCTTTAGTCATTTCACTTACACACACAAATGAAGAGGTGAAAGTCTATCATCAGATTCAAACAAAAATTCAGGAACGTTCCAGACAGAAACTTCGGATCAGATAAATATAGAGACTCAATTATCCCCTCAACTAACGATCGTGCCGTTACCCCATGCAAATAACTATTAACCTAGATGAATCCTTGCTAGCAGAAGCTCTGCAACTCACCAAATTCACCACCCATGAAGAACTAGTGAACTTAGCTCTGCAAGAACTCGTGCGTTCACGAAGTGGCTCCTTGGGAGCATCGCGTCGCAAGAAAAATCTCCTCGACCTTGCAGGACAGATTCAACTTACAGATGACTTCGACACAATCCCAAAACTCTCCAAGATTACAACTAATTAAACATAAGCATAAAATATAACCCACATTCCGCACTTCAATTTTTACAAAAAGCAATCCATAGCTAAAATCAACTGAGAAGTATATTGTTGATATTGTAAATATCAACAATAAGAGTAAAATGAGTATGACAATTTTCTAGTCTTTGCCGAGCTTTAAGAACTAATTGGTCTGAGATATTTAATAATGGTTGTGAGAACAAAGCTTTTTAATACATTATAACTAAATTTAAGTGGCTGAATAGTATTGCTGACAAGCTCCAGGTAAAAACTCCAGAAATGGCATCGATTTAGGAGTAGTCACAATCTGGCTACATGAATCAGTAGACAAACAATTTAGATTCATCACACTAATTCCAGATTAAGAGGATAAACTCATGAAGCCCAAGCTATTTGAAGAAGTTATTATAAATCGCGATTTCCCGGAATATAATATCGACAAGGGAGATATTGCAGTATTAAATGACTTTGTTACCGATCCTTTGGGGGAACAAGGCTGTGTATTGGAAATTTATACGGCGATGGGTGCTTTTGTAACGGTAGTAAGTTTACCTGTGACAAGTATAGAGACTTTGCAACCAACAGATAGATGATCGGTGAGAAGTTGTGTGAATGTTTAGAGATTACGGATGAAGATTTTAAAATTGCTGAGTTTCAGGGAGATTTAAAGTAAGATGGATATTCAAAAAACCTTGGGCGATTCTCTATCCGATACGCTGCTAGCTCGCCAGATTGTGCATAGCGATCCAGATATTATGTCAGGTATACCAGTATTTATAGGTACCCGTGTACCGCTTCAAACTCTGTTCGATTATCTTGAAAGTGAAGAGGGTTTGAACGAATTTTCAGAGGATTTTCCACATCTAAAAATATCTGCGATTCAAGTTTTGGAAGCTATCGCTCGAATCATGCTCTATCAAGGCGAAATTCTTAATGCTCATTCTATTGGATGAAAATCTTCTAAGTCGAAAACTTAAACAGCCGATTGTTGATGCTGGCTATACTGTTCATAATGTTGATAATATGGGATGGCGTGGAACAAAGGATCGAGATCTATTAGCTTTAGCAGATGCTCATCCCTTTGATGTTTTTATCACTGCTGACAAAAATTTACCTTACCAACAAAGTATTAGTACTTACCAACTGAGAATTGTTGTCCTAAACACTAAAACTACTAAACCTGACTATCTTGTACCTCTAATAGAGCAAGCTTGTTTGATAATTCCTACGCTTGCGGCTGGATCGGTTACACTCATCAATGACGATCGACAAGTTATGTCATTTCAGCCATAGAATTTAAGATAAATGAACGGCTCTCCTTCGCCTAAGTGGAAGAGAGCCGTACTTAAACAACATACAACCTAAAGCTTAACAATCAGTATATGCTCTTGCCTCTACTTCTATTGCGATAATCTCGGATCGCCATCGAGCTAAACCTCTCTCTCGATCGAGTTCTTTATAAGATTCTGGTTTTCGAGCAGGTGGAATTCCTGGATTGAGAAAAATACCTTTGCTAAATAGCAACTGCTCGTAATAATATTGCCAAAGATACTTATGGTCGTGAACTTCACCTCCAAGACGGCGAAGACACTTAACAGATAGTTTGTGAGAACCAAAAAGTTGTTGCTCGATTTCATTATTACGGGCGAACAAACGTATTTCACTACCCTTGCCACGAAAAAACTCGACAACAAAATAACTCCCAAAATCAAAAATGCAAACTTCCGTAGCTTCGCTACCATCACGTTTGAGAATTTCTATATCGGCTATAAAACCATCACCGCATAAATCGATCGAGTCCTGCGGTACTAAAATCCGAATACGTTGAAATCTATTAGTGTACTTAGCCCAAAATTCCCGACGTTGTTTTAATCGGTTTTCATCCCAAGAATCAATCCGCAAAACTTCCAGTAGCGTGTCTATTAGATTTGCAAAGTCATTATAGTTAACAGAACCAATCCAATCGCGCAAAGCTTGTTTTGCATTTTCAGAAAGCCGATGCCAGAGATCGCCTGTTGTCCTTGGTCCATAGGATCTCTGTAACCATTCTACCAATGGAGTTAAAGTACCACCTAATGCTTTTGTTTTCTTCTCGGTGAGAATGTAATCCACCGCTTTTAGTTGTTGCTCCACCATCATTTTGTCTAAGCACTTTATTAGCCAGTCAACTTGCTCGATAGTTGGATTTTGGCAAAATATAGTAGCTACATATTCCAAAGCATCGATCGTAATCGCCATCTCAGATGGCAGTTGAGCCTTTTCGAGTAGCTGCTGTGGTGTTAATAAATGTGCATAAGCAATTTTTGCTAGCTTAGAAGCAGGTTGATTTCCACTTATTGCTTGAATAATAGATCCAAACAGGGGTTTTATTTTCTGAATTTGCTGCAAAAATTCGGCAAGGCACTCTACTAAACTAAGAGCTAAAACTTGCTGATAATTACCATAATGTAAAGCCAATTGCCAACACAGGATTTGGCGTAGCCATGAATCGGACATTGCTAGTTGCCAAATTGTTCTAGATGTAGACACCGATTGATTTAGATGTTCTCGATCCCATTCTTCTTTCGTGTGAATCAGATAAACCCATTCTAATGCACTCACAGAGTCAGCTCGATCGCTTTCAATATCTATGATAATTTCATCAATACTTCGAGCTTGAAATGGCTCAATATTTAGCAACTTACTTAACTCTGTAAAATCATCACTACCAAGTTTTTCAGCTAATTCGAGCAGTTGACTCGACGGGTACTGTCTTTTCTTGGAGAAATCAAATAAAAAAGATGGGAATTTCATACTTATTGCTTTAAATTACTCCCGTTATTTATAGCTAGATCGAGCTGTTCTCCTTTGAATTGAAAGCGGAACATTACTTTTCGATCCTTTTCATCTATTTTACTATTTGCCTCGATCGCACCTCTTCCTGCTGCTAAAATTTTAGTTTTCAGCAGTCTCTTTGTTGAAAATCTGATATCTTTAGATAGAATATACTTGGAAACTGAAAGAGATCGAAGCAAGCTTAATTCCAAGTTTTTATCTTCATCTCCTTCTGAGCTAGTGTGACCCTCAATTACTACTCGTGTGATTTGCTGGGCTATCTCTTTATTATTGGTGTCAAAAATTATTTCACTGTATTTAGGAATAAATTTATTAAGAAAAGTTTTACCCTCTGGCTTGAGAATGGAACTATTCTTATCAAATAAAATCCCATCTTTAATAGTGACATCTCCATTCGCAGCATTAACCTCTGCTTTTATATCAGCAGCTTGTAACTCTTTTGTTAGTGTGTTGATGAAACTTTGCTTTTGCTTGCCAAGCTTTTCTTGAGACTCTTTGAGTTGAATTAAAGAAGTAACAAATAGCAGTAAAAATAGAAAAAACAAGCTTGACATCAAGTCACTGATGGACAAATAAATACTTGCAGTTTGTTCATCATCACCTTCAGATTCTGGTTCGACAACATCATAATCTATCATGTTTAGTTATCTCCCTGCTCTTGACGACGGATCTTTTCAGTCGCAACTAAATAATCGGCTGCTTTCAATAGTGTGTTGCATAGCTTGGCTGTAGAACTGTCAGCTTCTTCAAAAAACTTTTGCTCATGTACGATTGCTCGCTGAAAATATTCTGATAGCTGCTCATTACCTATTCTGAGAGAGTCTTCATATCGAGTATTTAGACTTCGCTAAGAACGCTCTAAATTATTGATTTGTACTCCCATATCCTGTGAAAGTTCTTGCATCTGAGCAATCCGTGCCCCATCATGCAACCCGACAGTGTTCACTAACTTGCTCACAACTCCGGCTGTACGTTGAATTTTTTCTAAATTATCATCTAATTGTTGAGATAGTTGTTTTCGTCTGTCTGCTTCTTCTTGGAAAGCTATCTGGAGTTCAATCACAACATCGGATAAACCTTGACGCTGTGTACCTAGAGTAGATTCTAATAAATTATTCTGCTCTTTAAAGAATTTATCTAGAGACTCTTGATAAGTTTCACGAAAATTATTTAACTCATCTTGCACTGTTTGACTAGTATCTTGCAACATTCCATCGATATTTCCGAGCGTACCTAATAAACTATCCCTTGCCGTATCCATCAGGGTAGATGCTGTATCGCCTACTAATTTAAGCGTGTTGCTCTGTTGTTGAAAAGCTCTATCTGTATTTGATAGGATTGTATTCATCCGATCTTCAACATTCTGAAGCATTTGCTCTTGACTCGCAGTTTGCTTAGTGAGTGCTAATTCTAATTCAGTCCGAATATCTCTAAAGGTGTCGGCAGCTTGAGTAGTACTGTCAGAAAAAGCCTCTTGTTGAGCCTTCATACTAATGATACTTTCCTCAACTCCTCGTTTAATTTCTGCTCCAACATTTTGAAGCATTTTTTCTTGGCTTTCAGTTTGGGTGGTGAGTGCTGATTCTAATTTAGTCTGAATACCTATAAAGGTGTTAGCTGCTTGAGTGGTACTATTAGAGAAAGCTTGTTGTTGAGCCTTCATACTAATGATACTTTCCTCAACTCCTCGTTTAATTTCTACGCCAACATTTTGGAGCATTTGCTCTTGGCTGGCAGTTTGGGTTGTGAGTGCCGCTTCTAATTCAGTCCGAATACCTGTAAAGGTTGTAGCTGCTTGAGTAGCACTGTCAGAGAAAGCCTGTCGTTGAGATTTCATACCTACGATACTTTCATCCACCCCTCGTTTAATTTCTTCACCTACTTCTTTTAGGACATCTTTCGTTCCAGTCTGAAAGTCAACTAATGTATTGCCTAAATTATCTGCAAATCCTTCTAGCTGAGATAATGTTTTTCCTTGAAAATCTTGGATAGTAATAATTGATAAAGCTAAATCCTTCGATACACTACCCAGTTCATTCTTGAGGCTGATAACTGCTTCTGAAGCTTCTTTTGTTGAACTTGCACTTTCTTTTAACTGGGAGGATATAGGTACAATAAATTCATCTCTTAGTTTTAAAAGTATATCTTGACCTTGATCTACTTTAAATCCACGTAAGCTTTCTAACTCTTCACTGATTTTAATAAAGATTGGGGCAAGAGCTTTTCCAACTTCAACACCAATAGATTTAGAGTCTAGGCTCTGCATCTTTTCCGCAGCATTTATTAATTCTATTGATACATTTTTCTCAAATTGAGGTTTGTAATTAAGAATAGATAGTCTTCTTCTTAAATATTTTCTATATATATTTTGAGCATAAGTACTAAAAGCCAAAAATACGATAAAAAAAGCAGCACATCCTAAACCAAATAGTGACGACATAAATGCTGTTTTCATGCCACCTAGCAGTGTATCAACTCCCGCCTGAAGATTTCTGGGATCCAGGTGAGAAAGCGCGATCTGAATACCCCAAAAAGTACCCAGCAAACCCATTGCTGTTAATACAGATGGAATGAAATGTACCTCGCTGCGAGGAATTGAGCAAGATAGAGATTTTGTACATCTGAGAAAAATGGCTTCTTTATCTCTTATATCTTCTATAAATTCACTCTTTTGACGATCGGAATAATCATCAATGGATATCCATACTCTTTGTAAGAATATCTCTATTTGCTTGTTTGGATGCGTGAATTTATGACTACAATTTGGATCGAGGTACTTTATTAGTGAATTTTCATAAGCAATTCGTTCTCTGGCAACATAAAGTTCTCGAAAAATTGCAAAAATAAATATTGCTATAGTAGTGATTGAAAAATAAGATCCACTAGATATAGTCCTGATTTTGATTAGTTGTTTTGAGTAAAGCGATCGAGTTCTGCTGATGATAGATGTTTTTGTGCAACTCTTACAGGTAAATGTTCTACATTCCAGCGAGTATCTATAGGTTCCCGCAGATGCAAACTATACAAAGGTTCATCCGATAATCGATCGTCAAGTGCTAAATAAACTTTTCCTAATGGTGCATAGTTGCGTAATAGTCAAATCTGCTTGCAGGTTTTCAAATCGCGGAGGGATTGAGCTAATGGGGCGTTTTGTCGATCGTCGAATAGTTCGCACGCTTCCTTCCAAGCATGGTTGAGAGCGACGATTTCTGCCACTAGTTGCTCGATCGAGGGGTTAAGTAGATCTGTCATCATGTCTGTGATTCATGCAATCTTCAAAAATGTGAGCTATGTTGTTTTATAGTGCCCTCTGTTTAACAAAAATTACCTCCGATGTCGATCGAGATGTCAGTAGCAATGCACCCCGCGATCCATTCGTGTCAACTTAACGATATTGGCAACGAGATTACGTCATTACAGCCACTGTCACGATCGTCATTACTACGAGAGAATAAGGCTTTCAGCACTTATAATTTCCTTAAGTTGACACGAATGCCCGCGATCGAACCCCGTCACCTACACAGGCGTATTCGACACCATCCGCGAAGTCTTCACCCAAACCATCGAAGCCAAAACACGCGGCTATAAAGCCGGACAATTTTCCTTCAACGTTAAAGGTGGACGTTGCGAAGCCTGTAGCGGACAAGGAGTCAACATCACCTTTAATGAACTTCCTCCCCGATGTCTTCGTCCAATGCGATGTCTGCAAAGGCGAACGCTACAACCGCGAAACCCTCCAAGTTAAATATAAAGGTAAATCGTTGGCGTAGCCTCTCTGGAGGAGACTCGCCGATGTCCTCAATATGACCGTCGAAGAAGGCTTAGACTTCTTCTTTAAACATCCCCCGCGCCGCCACCCGCCTCCAAACCCTCGTCGATGTGGGACTCGGCTACGTCAAACTCGGACAAACCGCACCCACCCTCTCCGGCGGCGAAGCCCAACGAGTTAAACTCGCCACCGAACTATCCAAACGTGCCACCGGGAAAACCTTATACCCGATTGATGAACCCACCACCGGACTCTCATTCTACGATGTCCACAAGCTTCTAGACGTGCTCCAAAGACTAGTTGACAAAGGAAACTCCATTATCGTCATCGAACACAACCTAGCCGTGATTCGCTGCTCCGACTGGGCGATTCTCTTGACAGAGAGGCTACGCCAACGATCTCGGCCCAGAAGGTGGTAATAAGGGCGGAGAATTAGTAGCAGTAGGAACGCCAGAACAGGTGGCGAAAAATCCGAAGTCCCATACGGGGAAATATCTCAAGCAGGTGTTGAAACAACATTCAGCCATGAAAGCTTAACCACGGAGTTTAAGATCGTGCCAGAACTATTAAGTCCAGATTCCCAATATTTAAGCGAATTAATACTGGAGGATTATCTCTATTACCTCAAGAGTTGCGTCATGCTCAACGGCTGATAATCATCCCCTGCAAATGGTTTGAAATTTCGTTCGTGGAGAGTCTCTGAGACTAAGTTACATTCGGCTGTCAGATTACACAACAATCGAAATTGCATTGGTGTTGGAGAGGGATTTACGCGATCGATTGTTACTTTTACTTGTTGAGGGTGTTCCTGAAGCATTCTGAAAATGTCTTGAGACAAATATCGAGGGCAATATCCGAGATTATAACGATCCTCAGTGTGTAGCAATAAAGACTTTGAATCGTAGGAATTTTGCCAATCATGGCTGAGATATAAAATATCTCCCTGTTGTAATTGTAAGGCTTTGTCGATCGAGCATTTCGGCATATACCGTAAGCCACGTACAAAGAAATGAGTATAATAATTCCCCTTTTCATTAATTTCTGGACAGGGGAAAACTTCATAAGTATCTGTTGCTTTACCGCCACCACTTCTCGATAAAACTGTCATCGGATTGTCTTCACCTTCAGGAATATTTAGAGATTCAATATATTTTAGATAATCAGGACGAGAACGAGACATCAACCGATTAGAAAATAGTGGAAAAAGCTCTGTCGAACTATAAGTCTTGTCTAGCTCTGGCAAAGAATAAACCGAAGTAAAACCTTCGCGCCTAGCCTTTTCAACTCCTTGAATGTAGAAAAAATGATATTTGTTACCATCAAATTCTAGACAGCCGATCGGAAACCAATGACGACTCTTAGGTTCTTTCCATGCTAAGAATAGCTTTTTCATAGTTGTTCTCGAAACTTTAATAATTTATCTCGATTGTGATTTAATATATTTTGAGCAAATTCAATAGCAGTGGCAGATATTCGATTTTCAGGAATACGCTGGAGCAATTGGAAAGTATCATTCTGCGATCCGGTTTCCAAAATATTTAGCCACACACAAGCAGCTTCGGGGCATAGTTTAGCAGCTTTGGCAAAGGATTCAAAAGCTTTAATTGGTTTCGATTGTCCAATATTATAGAAGGATGAATCACACCGATCGGCATAAGCTCCTACGGAATAACCTGTGTCGCTAGTTTTGAGTCTTTTCAATCTCTTATCATCAGATTCATTTCTGCCTAAACTCGAAGCATGGTCATAAGTTGGTGCTAAATAAAGTTGTCGTTCGAGTTCTATAAATCCCCAATTTTCATGATGTCTATCGCTATTACCAATCCAAGCATCTAAAAGTAAATAACCAACAAAAACATGATGGACTTTGATGATATTTTCCAGTGGTTCCCAACCTAAAGGCATTAATACTTCTGAAAGATCGTCGAAAGCACTAAAAATTCGTTCGATCGTATGCTGAGATAAATTTCTAGTATCTGTTGGGTAATCTGAGTATATTCTAGCTAAAATTTCGTTGCCAAGCATAAGATTACCATTTTTAGGCAAAAACGATCGAGAGATAACTCCGTATTCACCATTACATGTTGCTAGTTCGTATTTAGCATGGGGAAGTTTTAGCAACTGACACAATTCGGCTGCTATTTTTTCCGACCAATCTTCGCCTGCTGTTTTCGATCTAGACTTTTTGTACAAGCACCAGCCTAGTTGCTCGTGTCTGAACCAGAACTTTTCCTTTGTTCCTAGTGATTCCTGCTCTTCAGGAGCTTCTAGCGAAACTTCAAATATTTGGAATCTTTCAGTCACGCTATTTTTAGGCGATCGATAAATTTAATTGATGTTAGGCAAAATCCACTCAAGCTCACTCAGCAAGAAAGATGTATGTTCATTTACCCAGCAGTTTCACCACCCCAATCCCGCCGAAGTACAGAGCTAGAACTGCTCCAGCGAGTAAACTTTGAGTGAGAGGATCTGTAGAGGGAGTGACGACAGCACCGACGACCATTGAGCCTACCACGACATTTTTCCAGCCAGCTAGCATCAACTTGGAAGAAAGAATACCGAGCAGGGATAATAGAATCTGAATGACAGGTAGTTCAAATAAGAGTCCAGTGGCAAATAATAAGACAAGGATAAATTCAAAATAGCGATCGATCGACCAAGCTTGCTCGACGACATCCGCACCATAACCGATCAGAAAATTCAGCGCGGCGGGAATCAAGGCATAGTAGGCAAACGCCACCCCAGCGACGAATAATACCGCCGAACCAGCCACCACAGGCAATACCAACTGTCGTTCGCGGCGAGTTAATCCAGGGATAACAAATTGGACGATTTGATAGAGCACCACAGGAGTGGCGACTAATAACCCACAGTAGCCAGCTACTTTTACGGAGACGAAAAAGTACTCTCCTGGAGCCAGTTGGAGAAATTTTATCCCCGCTGCGGGGACTTCTAAAATTTGGACGATTTGTTTGGCATATACAAAACAGCCTGCTGCACCGATCGCCACTGCCGCGATCGCGTAAAATATCCTTTGACGCAACTCTTCCAAATGATCGGAAAAAGACATCTCCAAGGCGGGTAGTTCATCCGGCTCGACATCGGTAGTAAAGTCTATATCTGGTGCCCAGAGAGCGGTACTAAGTTCGGGTTCGGGTTGAAAGTCGGTGTCTACTTCTGGATTCATCGAAGAGCTTTGGGCAGATTTATCTTCTAATTATAGGGGGTAGTAGAATTAGTCGCTCAGGTGGCGATTTGGCGATCTTTGCTTAGGGCGCATCGATCGTGGATAATTAAGAATTGATAAGTAAATTAATTTTATAGTCTTCGTGAATAACCAGAGTACTGTCTCCGATACTAAGCGCACTTTTTACTCCAAGCATACCCGGCCGATTAATTCGATCTATCGGCGGATTGTAGAGGAATTGATGGTGGAAATGCACCTGCTCTCTACCAACGTTGATTTTGTCTACGATCCGATTTATGCTTTGGGTGTGGTGAGTAGTTTCGATCGATTGATGACTAGCTATCGGCCTGAGACAGACAAGCAGTCTATTTTTTCGGCTCTATGTCAATCGATCGGTAGTAGTACCGAAAAGTATCGCGAAGATGCTGCTGGAATCCAAGAATTTGCGCGGAGTATGGCAGGACAAGATATCGTCGATTGGCTCGTCAAGCCAACTTCAGATGGGATGGGCGCGCAATTAGCCGGAATCGTGGGTTCGATCTCAGGTAATGCCAAATTCAAATACAGTCGTTTATTTGGGGTGGGTTTGTTTACCATCCTCGAACAAGCTGCACCTGATTTACTCAAAGATGAGAAACTACGGACAGCAGCGGTGGTAAAAATTACCGAAGCTATGCACCTCACCACTGATAAAGTTCAAAAAGATCTTGATGCTTATCGCAGTAATCTTGATAAACTAGTGCAGATGGAAGCTGTAATGGTAGATGTAATTGAAGCCGATCGCAAAAAACGCGAAAAACGTGCCGCTGAGAAGGCCGAAAAAGCCGCAGCTACTACTCCAACTACTCCAGCCGAATCCGAAACTGGTGCAGGCAGTTAAAACCACCGCCACAAGATCCGATTTCACCATCTAGCTTTCAGGACTAGCTGTAGGGTGGGCACTGCCCACCATCTATATTTCAGGTAATTTATCTCCAACTCCCCACTTGAATGACTGCCGAACCGATAAATTGGTCGCAACTACTCCACCAACTGCTGGAAAAACAATCTCTGACTCAAACCCAATCTGCTGAACTGATGCAGGGATGGTTGCAAGGGGATATATCTCCTGTGATGTCTGGAGCGATTTTAGCAGCGCTGGAGGCGAAAAAAGTTAGTGCGATCGAACTCGCAGGCATGGCGCAAATATTACAATCCCCCGCCATCTGCCATCCCACTCCAGTCATCGATACGTGTGGGACTGGTGGGGACGGTGCCTCCACCTTCAATATCTCCACCGCAGTGGCGTTTGTTGCCGCAGCAGCAGGCTTAAAAGTCGCCAAACATGGAAGTCGATCGGCATCCAGCCTGGTGGGTTCTGCGGATGTATTGGAGGCTCTGGGGGTAAAATTGACCGCACCACCAGCACGAGTAACTCAAGCCCTCGATGCTGTGGGGATTACCTTCCTATTTGCCCCTGGTTGGCATCCAGCGATGAAAGCTGTCGTACCCTTACGGCAAGAGCTAAAGATTAGAACAGTATTTAATCTCATCGGCCCATTAGTCAATCCCTTGCGTCCAACCGGGCAAATTATCGGTATCGGTACGCCCCATTTGCTCGAAACTATGGCAGAAGCTGCGGGAATTTTGGGCACGCAACAAGCAATAGTGCTACATGGGCGAGAACGTCTGGATGAAGCAGGTTTGGGCGATTTAACAGACTTGGCAATTCTCACAAATGGGGTGGTAAAAGTTACCAGTATTAATCCCACCGAATTGGGGATTACTCCTGCACCAATTACTACGCTCAAAGGTGGTGATGTTGCCGAAAATGCGGCGATTTTGACAGCGGTACTCCAAGGCAAAGGGACTGCGGCTCAAAGAGATGTTGTGGCTCTTAATGCCAGTTTAGCTTTCCAAATTGGCGATTTGATTCCGATTGGAGAGCATCAACGGGGGGTGGAGCTGGCGCAAACTATTTTAGGTAGCGGTGTGGGTTGGGATAAGTTGGGGGAATTGGTCAAATTTCTTAATTGCTAGTGTTGGGCTTGTGGTAGGCAAGTCGGCAAATGAGAATAACTTGTGGGTTGCGAGTTTTTCTGGTGTGGGCGAGAACCCGGAACTGGGGGTTCCGACCCCCAGACTACTTTGTTGAGAGGGGAGGACGCTCCCCCCTCAAACTCCCCTGCGTATGGATGGCTGGTGTGCTAGCGTAGGCTTCAAATGCACTCCACTTTGGATTTTAGTTGGGAGTTACTATACTTTGCACCTCACATCCCTCATCCCTCATCCCATAACAAGCCGAGCGGCAAATGAGAATAACTTGTGGGGTGCGAGTTTTTTTGGTGTGGGCGAGAACCCGGAACTGGGGGTTCCGACCCCCAGACCCCCCGCCGGGTGGGGGAAACGTCCCCCCCCCGAACCCCCCTGCGTATGGATGGCTGGTGTGCTAGCGTAGG
>JANOPX010000104.1:0-4151 GCA_031422115.1 Chamaesiphon sp. VAR_4_metabat_408
GCTACTCGTGTTTTGCGTCAATTTGAGCCAGAAAATATTCAAGGATATAACGCACCGATCGGCACCTAACTTCGGTGGCTGATTGCAAGGTGCAAAACTCCTGAACTAACGAAAACCTGTAGGTTGGGTTGAGCGATAGCACTAGCGTAGCATCTCCGTCAGGGGATAACCTAACTAACACACCAACATCCTGGGACCCAAAAATTGCTCGATCTGCAAAATATCCCCAACTTCTAATATTAGAAGTTGGGGATATTTTGTGCTCCTTACCAATATTTCAATACCTGTTAGGAATGAAAAATAATCTAGCTATTAACTACTGCCGACCGCTCTGATAGGAAGTTTAATTCCCCGTTAGAAGTATTTAAGTGGAGGATGCGACAAAAACTCCACACTAGCTAGTTATTCTATTGGTTGAACAATGTAACGAAATGACAATTGTGTTACTATTCTTTTAAACTGTCTACCAACTTGCCGTCGCTCCCCTTCGGTTGGTAGTAATAGGTCACAGCGATATAACCCCCATCCAGTAAATTATCGATCCATCGTTGGCGGAGCCTCTGCCTCGCAGAATCGACAATAAAATAGTTTTTGTAACTGTGAGAAATAAATTATCTACCAGTCACTTGCCCTATAAGTTAATTTTAGCTAATCTAACTACTAGATGAAATCATCCAAAAGGATGAGTTTTTTAGTAAAACAAGCTCTGTCCAATTAGTTATCAACCTGCACTTTTAGCTAGAGACTCTTTTTGCAGAAATTGCATTTCCAGATCTCGAAGGTGCTGCTGTTGCTGATTGAATTCCTTCTGCTCAACGGTCAACAATTGGATATTAGTAGATTGCATATCCCACTGAGTTTCAGCCAAAAGAAATAGATTTCCCGCTGTAACAATCCCTGTCCCCAAAAATTGCCAAGTAGGAAGATATTGTAATAGGGCAATCGCGCTTAGATGGAGCAGACTACTAATCAAGAATGCACGAGATTTTAAACCCCAAGCGGTGATGGCATAACCGATAGCACTAACTCCCAGCCAGATCGAGCACAAATGTGGCAATATCACCCAGCCGCCGCCAAGAATGCCCCAATCGGTCAATAAGACACCACCGATCGTCAGTCCGACCCAGGCATATACAACCCAGCGCAATCGCTCCACTGTCACCCAATACCAAGTTAGATAGCAGGTGCCCCAAGCACCGATTAACGTCAAAATCGACCAGACGATCGCCTGATGTGCCCAACTCACAGTCAGAAACTGTGCTGTTGAAAAAATCACCGCAGTAATTACACCCCACAAAATGAAAACTTGGTCGATGCGGGTATAAAAACTCGAAAATAGTTTAAAGTCTTTGATTTGAATGTGGATATGGAGCAGCCCTTCAAGATCTTGTAAATCTAAAGCGTGTTGTTTGCGTTGGAGAATCGGCTGGACGGTGCTAAAAGCAGTCATTAGATCGGGGTTATTGAATATTTGACTAGATCCAACCTTGATTTGGTGGATATTTTAGTTCAGGTATGTCTAACTATAAAGCTAATCTTTAATTATTGCTCGTTCTGCTAATTTGCTTTCTAAAAATAATTAAATCTTGAGCATATTTTGGATTTAGTTAGGGTTTGACATTTATCTCCGCAAACGATTAGGGTTGGGGCTTACGGATATCCTGACGCACATTTGACTAATGTTGTCAGTTCACTGGCTGCGGCAGATCGGCGCGAGTTGCATTCACCGTTAGGAATACTTAGAGTTTTTAAACATATTACTTACGACAGAGTTCTTTCCTAATTAGCTTGGATAGATTAGTAAGCAGTTGAGCTAACAATTTAGATCGGTAATCCAAAGTTTTTAGCGCATACCTGTGCAAAATTACACATTTAGTAAATAACGGAGTTTAAACTCATGAAAAAGTCACTTTCAATCGCCGCCATCAATTTTGGTATCGTTGCTACCATTGTTTCACTTGCAACGATGACTCCCCCTGCTACGGCTCAAACAAATACCCCTCGGACAGGCACCCAAGAGCCGAGCACCACGACTACATACGAACGCGAAGATGACAATTCAGGTTTATGGGGATTGGCGGGTTTAGCTGGTTTACTCGGATTGTTGGGACGACGGAAAGAAGAAGATCGCCCTACTACACGTCGTGATGATACGCCTGTCTATCGCGATCCCAACGTTCGGTAATTTGAGCCAAACCGCATAGATAAAACATGAGCTACAAAGGCGGTGCGATTCGTTCGCCTGAAACCGATTAATCGGCGGTAAGGCGTGACGAATCCGATCGTTGATAAAGTTTAAATATTCAATTTGATAGATGGTTTAACCGAAAAAACATCTTAGAATATAAGTAGTTTAAATTTGTGCTTAACTGCACAAAAATACTATGGACAACGAAAATTATCCGATGAGTAATACTCAACCAACCATGGTTGAATCTACTGAGAAGTCCGAGATTTTAACTGAGAAATGCTCGACGATGAAAGCGGAAATCAAAGACGAAGCCCAGAAAATTTTTGAAGGTCGTCGCGGCAATATTAGCAAATCGAAGACTTTGACTGAGGCTTGCACCATGATGAAAGCAGAAAGCGAGAACGAGGCTAAACTACTGATCCCAGATACGGGAAATAAGCACTAGTAGATGAGTGATTTTTAGTACGGTAGCATCAACCAATTAGCCTAGTCTTCGGCCGCGTAAATCTAGCGACTATTTTGGGCAAGTGGGGGACAGGGAGAGCTAGATAGTACCCTTACGGCCACTGCCCAGTATTAGAACTAAAATTTACAATTTGTCTGTCTTTTGATAGACGCTCGATCGTAAATCTGTTTGATACTATTGTGTAGTCCGAGAAGACAGGGAAATAGAAATAAACATCGATTCTTCGTTTCCGTAGCGTTCCGCAGGAACGGAGAGGCTATTGCTGAGAATTGTCAAAAGCGAGGTCTGCCGAATATCTTTGTTTAGAAAGTGGTCATGCTTAATCTAAAAGTATGACTTTTATTAATTTAAGATCGTTAATGTAAGTTAATTTATCCTAATCATGCGTTGGTGTTGGCGGAGCCTCTTTGCTGGGGCAGAGGCTCCGCCAACGCCAACGAAAATTATATGGAAACCAATCCCCAGCACCAGCCACTCGATCTAGAAACCAACCAGGATACCCCCGAAATCGGTGGGGGAACACACATTATTGAATATTGGGCACAGAAAACCCTATCACCCCAAGGCGCGAAGCTCTGGAAAACACTGCTCCATAAAAGTGCTTGTCTATCTTGCTCCTGGGGGACTGGCGGACAAAAGGGCGGATTCACTAACGAAACAGGCGAAAAGCTCCAACGCTGCATGAAAAGTGTGGAGGCAATTTCTGCGGAAATTCAGCCAGGAGTATCGACACATTTTTTTGATGCGAATCCAATTGCAAGACTACAGCAATTATCGTCGCTGGAAGCCGACAAGTTAGGGAGATTAAGCTTTCCAGTGATTTTGCGCGCGGGTAGTTCACACTATGAGCGGATTTCCTGGGATGAGATTTATGAAATCGCCACTACTGCATTCCAAAAAGATCCAGAGCGAATCGCTTCCTATAGTTCTGGGCGTGGCTCGAATGAAGCTGCGTTCTTGCTGCAACTAATGATGCGGACGCTTGGTTCTAATAATCTCGCTGATTGCTCTGATTTGTGCCATGCACCCTCGACTACCGCTCTGAATGAGATGTTTGGGACGAATACTTCGATCGTTAGTCTGGAGAGCTTGAAGGAGGCGGATTGTGTGGTATTGGCGGGGGCGAATTCGCCGTCCAATCATCCGCGTTTGATGAATGAGCTAATCAAGATCCGCGATAAAGGTGGCAAAGTCATTGTGATCAATCCGGTGATGGAAATTGGGCTAGTTAAATTTGGCTCTCCCGCATTTCCCGTCAAATCGCTAGTTCCTGGCTCGGATATTGCCTCTCTATATCTCCAGCCGATTCCAGGTAGCGATGTCGCCTTATTCGTCGGGATTCAAAAAGCACTAATGGGACAGGGTAGAATCGATCGAGACTTCCTGCAAGCACATACCCACGGCTGGGAAGCTATCCTCGCCCAAGCCCAAACAACTTCCTGGGAAACCATCACCACCACTTGCGGAGTCTCCCGCGCCGAAATCGAAACCGCC
>JANOPX010000105.1:0-23681 GCA_031422115.1 Chamaesiphon sp. VAR_4_metabat_408
CCCCCCCTCCCCCAGTCCCCCAGTCCCCCCGTCCCCCCGTCCCCCAGTCCCCCCGTCCCCTACCCCCTGACCCTCGGTAATCGATGCTTGAAGCCACAGAGAATTTCCCAGGAGATGGTGCCTAGCTCCTTTGCCCAGTCATCGGCGGTAATTTGGACTGTGCCATCTCGACCTAAAATGGTGACGATTTCGCCGACTTGGAGATCGGGAATTTTGGTGATATCGAGGACGATTTGATCCATCGTAATCGAGCCGATTTGAGGGATGAATTGACCCCTAATTGCCACTTGCATTCGATCGGACAAACGACGCGGAATCCCGTCAGCATAACCGATACTGACGATCGCAATCGACATGTCTCGATCGGCAATAAATCGATAACCGTAACTTACCCCCGTTCCCGCTACAATCTGTTTGACTTGGGTAATTCTGGCTCTGACACTCAAGACGGGTTGAAGATCGATTTTTGACTGAAAATGAGGTGCGGGATACAATCCGTATAGAATTAATCCTGGTCTGACTTGTTGATAGTGGAGACTTTCGCCTAGAAGTATGCCTGCTGAATTTGCCAGGTGGAGTGGTGGGAGGATGTGTCCATCTGCGCGGATAGAACCCGTCGCCAATCCAAATCGATCGACTTGCATCTCCATTACAGTTCGATCGATCTCATCAGCGGTAGCTAGATGAGAGTACAAGCTAGCTATTTCTAGATTTGGTAGTGTTTGTACCTCACCAAAGAAAGCGGCGGCTTGCTGCCAATTTGTCCCCAATCTGGACATGCCCGTATCGAGTTTGAGATGAACGGGTAAGGGGGACTCCGGTTGTAATGCGGTGACAATTTTGGAGATAGAGATGGCTTGTTCGATGCTGCATATGGTAGGTTGGAGTCCCCATTTGACGAGATCGCGAACTTGAAGATCGCCATTTACTGCCCCCAGCACCAAAATTGGGGCGACGATTCCGGCTTGTCGGAGTTCTATCCCTTCTGGTACAGTAGCCACTGCCAACCACCGAACACCTTCAGCCAGAACGGTTTGAGCGATATCGATCGCCCCATGCCCGTAGGCATCAGCTTTGACTACCGCCATCATCGTGGTATCGGGTGCTAATAAGCTTTTAATCTGGCGGACATTGTGTGCTAGTGCAGATAAATCTATCTCTACCCAAGCACGTTGTTTTTGTTCGTTCCAATCGATCGATCGACAATCCATTTGAATCTGGGAGTTACACAAAATGATTGTACTCGATCGGGTGAGAGGCTCCTGTTTGAAGTCGGAAGCTTTTCTTCCAAGAAGGACTCGATCGTCGAATTCAGGTTTTTAGATATATTTCATCCCGATCATGCTCATCTCCGGTTGTAAAGAGTAGGTAATACATTATCTCCAGTCAGTGGTAATTATGAATCTTCTACCCCGGCAATATCGTTCGATCGCTTATTATCCAGTCTTGATGGCAATCCTACTCGCGCTTACTGGTTGTCAAAGCCCAAAAGCGATCGGTATTAATGAGGGGGGGAAGGTTGCAGATGGTAATATCGCGCTTCCTTGTAAATTTGGTGAGGATAAAACCGATACCAATACGCCTACTAATAAAAGTAAAATTATCCTGACGCTCGATGGCTCGGCTTCGATGGTAGGTTATGCCAAAGATGGGAATAGTCGTTACGTTCAAACCCTGAAATTACTCGATCGAGTGTCTTTGGCTGCACCTGGTGGCGTAGAATATGCACGGATCGATACTGGTAGGAAGTCGATCGATCGATCTGAATTTCAAAATTCTTTTGGAGCTGGTTTTTATACCGGACAAACTAGTAGGTTAGCGGATGCTTTTCCAGATCTAAAGACAGTCAAAGGCGAACAATTAATCGCAGTAGTTACCGATCTGCAACCTGATGATGGTGATGTCAATGCAGTCAGCAAACGGATGCTCGAAGAATATCTCAAAAAAGATGGTTATGCTGTAGCCATTTGGGGTGTTCGCAGTGAATTTGAAGGGAAAGTTTATCCGCCGAATAATGCTCCAGCATACGATTTCGCTGGTAACTCTGCCGATAATGGTCGTCCTTTTTACATCTTGCTCGTAGGTAAGTATGAGGCGATCGCTGAATTTGCGAAAACAATTCGTTCTGCTGATAGTAGTAATTTACTCAAAGATCGATCGCCTTTAACTATCTTCACCGCCGATAGTGCAATTACCAATCCTAGCTATCTGGTAACTTCACAGGACAATTTACCCAAAGGTGTCACCTCACCCGATTCACTTTCTCAAGATCGATTCTTGATGGAGAATGGCGAACAACCGATTCAATTTTTAGAAATTAATGAAAATAGTAATCCTGACAAAAAATCTCTAAAGTATACGCTTAAATATCAAGCTAATCCTGATACAGTAATTCCCACTCAGCTCGAACCTCGCTACCAAGTTCGTAAATATAATGAAGAAAAAGAAAAGCCTGCATTTGTAGATGTTACCAATAAATCACTATTAGATATTAATTCTAGCTTAGTCGATAATAAATTGGGTGTAGAGATGAGGTTAGATCCAGAGAAGATCGATCGAGGATTATATTATGTGACTGCGGATTTGATGGCTCGATCGATCCAAGCTCCAGCCGTCTGGAAAGAGTGGGATGATGGTGGTAAAAAAAATGGATCGAAAACACAGGGGTTGGATGATTTCCTCAGCAGTCTGAGTATTAATACTACCAGCGTGATGAAAAAGAAGCCGCCAGTGGTTGCTCGACTTTGTTATGGCATTCAACGCAATTAGAAAATCATGAACGACCAACCTATATTAATTACTAGATTAGAGTCTAAGATTGAAGATTTACATCGAGGATGGAAGAATGCACAAGCGATAATAAATAGTAACCCAACATCAATCCAAGAATACATAAAACTTAAAGAAGACACGAGTATCGAGACAGGAATTCGCTATATTTCACTTGAAGCTATCGCCGAAGAATACAATCTATATAGAGATGATCGTGAAATCTCTGAATTAAAAGATCTAATTGGTCGAGAGATCGATATTCCATCCCATGCAGATGTTTTACAATCAGTTCAAATAATTAGAGGTAGATATCGAAAAGTATATGAATGCAATGGTCAAAAGTTCGATCGTTATGAACGATTAGCACAAGATAATTTGCAAAAAAAAGATATGCCAACCAACCAGAATGAAGACCTAGATAAAAAATCTATTCCTAACAAGGTAATCATAGATCGATCGAGAAGGATAATTATTATCGCAGTTGAAGCATCAGTAGCAATAGCATTTATTGTCGGAATCACCAAAATGTTCCAGGGATATACATCGAAAGAAACAATTCCCAAAATATTTACACCTGAGGTTGTTCAAAGTGCCATCAATGGTGGCTGCGATCAGAAATTTAGAGCAGATAGTTATGACATTACTAATTGCGATCCACAAGTAAATTCAAAAACTAGTCTTAAAGATAGTTATAATGAAGAAAATTATCATTTGCCAATCATCTTCAATATTAACGATCGAGAAGATCTATTTCCTAAAGGAAAATATAAAATAAATAATCCATTGTTAGGAGAAGCATTCGATCGATTTTATGATATTAAGATAAAAGATAGACTAAAATCTCAGCAGAGAGTCGTTTTATATATCTATGGTAGTGCAGATAGTGCAGGTCACAATACTTTTGTTGGATATCGGAGTAGTGATGAAGACCTTAATATGTGCAAAGGAAATTTTAACAAATTTAAAATTCGTAATAAGGAAGGCAAGTCGAATAGATATCAAGATCGCTTGACTGACATCGACCTAAATAAAAACAGTTTTGGAAATGAAGACTTGCCTACTCTACGTGCTCGTTGGTTTCAATGCTGGATAATGCAGAGGTATCCAGATCTCGACACTGAAATTCGACAAGGAATTGTTGACGCTCGTACAGGAGAAAAGTTTCGTAGCGTAAGAGTGAGCATATCAGATTAATGAAAATTTAATGCTCTTATAATTCTCGATCGACCATTTACAAATGAATGAGTACCGTGAATTAGAGGTAAGGATATTCGCTTCATTCTAGTACCGCCAACGACTTCAGTCTCTAGGCTTTTCTTATCGGTCGGATCAGCTAAGTTTGTCTGAGTCGCCCAGTGTAGATTATAGCGGCTAACGTGGGAACAATATGTATGAAGTGTACTCTCACACCACCATGCTCCCTACTGTCGCGGAAGTTATCCGTTTATTTGTGATTCCCATTTTAGGGATGATGTTGATGTTCGTCGTTCAACCACTGCTATTTTCAGGACAATGGTTGCGGCTGACAGATGTGAAGGTTCAGAGCTGGCTGAATAGCCATTACATGCCAATGGCTGCCATCGTGCTTGCGTCGTCGTTACTCGCCGTCGTCGTCTGGGTAGCATGGAATATTAAGTCGCCACACACAACTCCCGAAGCAGGAGCGCAGCGTGTTGGTTCGTGGTGGTTTATTTCGGTTATTCCCATCGTCGGAACTGTAATTGCGATCGTATTATCGCGTCAAAGTATTTTAGCTCCGAAAAGTAGTGGCGATGCGATTTTACCGTTAATTATTTTATTTACGATCGATATTATTTTTATCTACTGGTTGACAACAGCTACAAGTACTCCAGGTGGCGCGCGACGTTTACCACCTGGTGCAAATTTATTTAAGCGTTAAAAATTTCACTATGAACAATAAATTATTTATTATCGCAATTGGTGGATCTGGTGCCAAATGTGTCGAATCGATCGTCCAGATTGCCGCGACAGGTTTATATACAAAAGAAGAGATCGAAGTCTTATTTGTCGATCCTGATGAGAACAATGGTAATGTCGATCGTGCCCGTAAAACGCTGAGTACTTATCAAGAATGTCAGAAATTAGTAACAGGTGGTAGCACCGAACAACAAATTGATTGGATGTCTACGCCCATTAAATCCTATGATTTGTGGTCGCCATTTCAAGGCAGACTCGGCGGAAGAGAATTAGCTAGTTATTTTAATTACGGCACAATGGATGCTGGATTAGCGAATTTATTAGAAGTTCTCTACACTCCTGACGAGCGCAATCAACAATTAGATGAAGGCTTTCGTGGTCGTCCAGCAATTGGTGCGGCGGTGATGAGTCAGATCGACCTTAGACGTTTAGATACAGAGCCTTGGGGTAGTTTTATCCAAAGTATTAATAATGCTGTAGGTGCCCAAGGTAAGCAGGCTCGCGTGCTATTATGTGGTTCGATTTTTGGGGGAACTGGGGCATCGGGGATTCCGACAATTGCGAGATTATTACGGAATAAATTAGAACAGCAAAATATTGCCGATCGAGTCAAGTTAGGCGGTTTGTTTCTCTTACCTTATTTTAGCTTTACAGTACCACCTGGTGCAGAGACAAATGGATTGTATGCGGCATCCGACCAGTTTTTGCTCAATACTGAATCGGCATTACGCTACTATGTGACTCAGGCAAGTCAGTTATTTGATACTGTCTATCTGTTAGGCAATGAGAATACCTCAGAAGTAGAATTTAGTGTCGGTAACACCACTCAAAAAAATCGTCCGCACTTTGTTGAGTTATATGCTGCTTTAGCTGTTCGTGATTTTCTACTCGAAGATCGGGATGATGCGTTAATGTCGATTACTCGCGATCGAGTTGGGGAGATTAAATGGAGCGATCTACCCGATGACTTTACTGTCAAGAAATTGATGACGAATGCTGCTCGACTAGCTTATCTCTGGACGAGTGATATCGAAAAAACAGCAAAATATACTCTAACTAATGGTTTTAAAGTTGCTTGTAGAGATGAGCCTTGGTTGGATAAATACTACGATCTCCAAGTAGATAGTAAGGATCGATTCGATTTGCCGCATCAGCAAAAAGGCATCGAGACTTTGAGTAGTTGGAGTCGGAGCTATTTACTCTGGCTCAAGGAATTGCACTTCGACAGGATCGATCGATTGCAGTTGTTTAATACGCAGATATTTGGCGATCTGAATGGTAATATTCAATTTCACAAGTTGGAGGAATTACTGCTTGGTGATACTCGCGAACAGCGCACTAAGCAAGATAAAGATAATATTGTCAGCATCAAAGACAGGTTGCGCCGTCATGATGTGACCAGCGTTCAGGGTATCAATCGCGGTACTGTTGGTTTGGCTAAATCGCTATATCTCAATGCTCAGTTTAATTAATTTAATCGATCGAATTATTGGCTGGGTGGGTATTTAAAAACTTAGCTTTGGTGTTGCGGAGATTTACCCACCCCACCCTGCGGGCACCCCTCCTTGGAGGGGATTTTCACCTCAATTGTTAAGCTTGGATCTTTTCTAATACTTAGTCCGCGTAGGCGGACTTTGCATCACTAGCGGCGGTTTCAACCGCTGATTAACCGATTAACTTAAATCTATAATCCAAAATTAATATGACAGTATTTATTCTTCCTAAACTCAAAGATGCAGATTTGTCAGCACCAAATCAAACTGGTAAATGGGAGCGATATGATAAGACTAAATTTGAAAGTGTCGCTAAAAGCTTAGACTACAAAGCACCAGGGGATAACAAAAAAATTAACTCGGTGCCGGATATGTGGGCGTTGCCCATGACATTGGATCTGCCATTATATAATACTCGACATCCCCTACGGGATGCTGCGATCGGTCAATGGCAAGGGATGTTAGCAGCGATTGCTTTATCCAAAGTACGTGGTTTTCAACTCAAAGCTGAGTTAGTCGATCTCAATAAGCTCAAAGATAGTTATCCCTTTGCGGGGGCTTTATATCAGCTTCTACCGAACTCTGGAAAGAGTCTACATCAGATCGCAAATAAACATCCCTGGGAAGAACTCTATGTCTGGAGTTGGAAAAAGCAAGCCGTCGGTATTACCAGCCCGACGACGATTATTGCCCCTGCGGCGGAAGCAGATTGGAACGGTTTACCGTGGTGGAATCCTGAATTTAAACGGTTGGAAGCTCCCCACCGTCATTTGAATCCAGACGAAAAACCATTACTACGGGAGTGGTTAAATAATTTATGGAAGGAAGTTACCGATCCTAGTTATCAAGGCGATACATACGCCATCGAAACCATCGCCAATCTCCTCAGAGAATATGCTAACACCCTCACAGGTGAAACCGATCGAGCAGATATCTTAGATACCGATTCGCCCAATCATTTTGGTGTCGCTATCAATCGAGGTGTATTTAACGGACTAAATTATCCAATTAAAGGGAAAACTATCTCGCTCGTCGAATCTCCAGTGCGCGTGATTCCAAGCGAAAATAAATCGGTTAATAAACCACTTCTTTTAATCGATACCTATCTCGCCGAGCATTGGGGCATACCGAAACAAAATATCTGTATCTATGCCGATAAAACCCTCGAATCGCTAAATATCGATGACTTGCGATCGGGTAAAATGACCGATTGGGACAATAATATTAAGTGGATCGAACCCAGTCAACTTCTGCTGCCAGATTTGCATTTCATGGATATAGAAAATGCCCTCCCTGGTGCATTTTCACCCACTACCAGCCAACCACTATTATTCAATCGCCAGAAGATTACACCGTTACTTCCCATCAACCGGATTTTATTAGAATACTTCACCCCCGAAGATCTGATGAGACGGTTGAAATTTGAACCAGGCGACAGTAATAATACTGTCCGCGTCAAACTAAATCTACCTCTGGTAGGGATGAATCCAACGAGCAATCGTCCAAGTGAATATCAAATCGTCCGAGAATACATCCTCGACGAGCGATATCTGATTAAAGAAATCCCCGTATTAGAAATCTATCCCCACTTCAAAATTGCTGGTGGTGGTTGGCATGAATATTATGCCTTCTATCATGACCCCAGTCGCGATAATAGTGCCTTCCAAGTAGCCTTTGATGATGCTCGCGACCCCCATGTATTTGAAGACGGTGGTAAGTACCTGACGACAAGATTAGAGGAGTTTCCAACCCATATTAACTGTCTGTATAAAGGTCAAAATATTGGTGCGATCGTCATACCGACACCTGAATCGATTACATTGACAGATACTTGGAAGGTAGGTGTAGATTTTGGGACATCTTTTACGAATATTTATGTCAATCGTCATGGTAGAAATGAAGCATTACAACTAGATTCACTCCATCTCAAAATTACAGATGCCGATGAGGAAACTCGCAACCCGGCTTTATTTGAATACTTTATTCCTGAAAGTTTTGTCCCTCTCGATAAACCACTACCATTATCGACGATCTTAACTCAGCGCGGTCAAACGCGGAATGATAAAAAGCGTCCGATTTATGACGGAAGAATCTACATTCCATTAGCAGGAGGAATTTCAGGACGCACTGCACGCAGTTTTTATCCTAACTCAAAGTGGATAAAAACAGATATTAAATGGAAAGACAAAGATTTGAGTCAACTGTTTTTACAGCATTTAGCTCTGATTATTAGTGCTTTAGCTGCTAAAGACGGTGCGAATAAAATTGAATGGTCGATCTCTTACCCATCTGCTTTTTCTAAGGGTGAAACCCGTAAATATGCTAAAACATGGGAAGATCTAATTGGCGATCTGGGTAAGCAGATGTCGATCGAACATACCGCTCCAAAGCAAGGCGAAAGATCTTTCCGTACTGAAAGTTTAGCAATTGCTCAATACTTTGCCGACAAAGAAGATCGCAATCTGGTTGGGAGTGCCTGTATCGATCTTGGTGGCGGTACTTCTGATATTTCGATTTGGCAAGACAATAAACTTGTTCACCAATGCTCGATTCAATTAGCTGGGCGACATCTATTATCTCAGTTTCTAGAGTTACGTCCAGAACTAGTTACTAAATGGTTTAATCAAGACTCAGCAGGCTGGAAAGATCTCAATGACGAACAGTTTAAGGCTAAAATCGATGTCCTGCTCCGCCACAATAGTGAAACTTGGCTCAGAGAGCGTCGTCACACCCTCGAAGAAGATAGAGATTTCCAGGGTTTAACCAGACTGATGACAGTTGGTATCGCCGGAATTTACTACTACATTGGGACGATTCTCCACACCTTACAGCGAGAAGAAAAGTATACCGAATCAGAAATTCCAGCTATTTACATTGGCGGAAATGGTTCCAGGTTGCTTCACTGGATTGCCACAGGTGGTGAGTTTAATAAGCACACCGATCTTAACGAACTATTCAATCGGATGTTAGCGGCTCCATCAGGATTGGAAGAAGTAGAGACTCCAACCCAACTCAGCCAACGCCCTAAAGATGAGGTAGTCTGTGGCTTGGTAATGGAAAAAACCAAACTAACTGGACTAGATAAAAAAGATAAAGATCTCCTAATTGCTGGAGAAACTTGTCAGATTAATAGCCGCGAAATCTTGTGGACATCTCGACTAGAAATGGACGATGATGAGAGCATTAGTGAGTTTACGATCCCTCAGCTCGATCGACTAAAGCAATTTGTCGAAGATTTCAATCGCGGACTAAAAGATCTAGATATTGAAGAGATTAAACCATTTAATACCTATCAGCGTAAGACTGGACTAGATCCACAATATAGCGTCAAATTATGGAGTGAAACTCATAAAGAGATGCGAAAAATGCTACTTGATATAAAAGGTAAATCTGAAGATCTTCGGATTGAACCACCATTTATCATTGGATTGAAAGCTTTGCTGCGAGTACTGGCGAAAGAATGGGCTGGTAAATAAGTAGGCTGTTTAAGTAGGATCGATCCCTGAGTCGATCCTACAGGTTATATGACAGGGAATATTGGTTGAAATAATTAAATCTTTTAAATTCGTATGTCACATTTATATCCGCATTCTATTTGTCCAATTTGTAGCAATACAGTTAAAGATTTTACTAGAGAAGACTGTGATAACTGCGGTTGGAATTTGAAGATAGAGAATTTATTAGAATCACGAATTTATGATTTATTAATTGATTGGGGAATTAAGCATTATGACAAGGGAAAGGAATTAGAAAGTAGAGGTAGATATCGCCAGAACTTATTGGATAAAAGATTATATCGACACAAAGATGAGATCGATCTTCTCCAAAAGCAGGTGGAGAGCATTCTCACACATTTCCCAGGAATTATGCCTGTCTCACTAGTTAAGGAAACAACCATTGATTTAGAGAAAACTACTCCAGTAAATTCTACGGATAGCCATGAGAAGGCAGAAAGTTTAAAAGTAGAAGAATTAGAATCTGTTTCTATCGATCGACAAGAATTAGTTCCTCTTCAACAAGAAGAACTTAACGCAACAAGCTCTGAATTGCAAAAGTTATATCAGGATATAGTCTCGAATTACAATCATAATTTCAGAGAATTTACAACTAAATATCAGGTTAAAATTGCTAATATTACCAAGGACTCCATTAACTCTAATCGCGGCAGTGAAGAGAAAAATATAATTTTAGAAGAGACTAATCGTGGCAATTATTGGATATTTAATTTTGATGACTATCATTATTTAGTGCCTGTCGAAGGTAAGTATATCAATCAGCATAGCTATACCACCACCAGCACGATATTTGAAGGGCATAACTACACCCCTGATTATCAAAAGATTCAATTAGTCAAACCAGCGATAGTATCGATCGATCCTAGTACTAATCCCCAAACATGGCGACTTGAAGAACAGGGAGAGTTGGTATTTATATGACAGAAATTCGTACCGTTGCTAGGCAGATCCAGCAATTAGAAATTTATCTAAATAATCTTGTCTCTGCCCTCACTCGTGGTGAGCTTCCCGTCAATCTCCAACCCGTCACCCAAATATTCGATAATACAATCGCATCTCTGCCCCCAATTCTGAACCTGTCAGAAGATCGATTCATTGATACCTATAACGATATTCCACAGATATTCACAGCCTATGCGATCGATGTTACCCTCAGCGATGATAGCTTCATTCGTCAAGATCGCGACATTACATTTCATCGCTTTATCCGAGGAAATTATTGGATTATTTCTAACCAATCTACACCAGATAAAGGATGGTTAGTGCCCAATCCTACCAAAGGTTTATCGTTCGATCGAATGTCATCTCTAACTGCTAGTTTCGAGCGAGATATTAGTCCTAATTCCATCAATGGTAGCTGTCTATTAGTTTCACCAGCAATAGTTCAAATTTTACCTATAGTTGAGCCGCTTACTTGGAAACTAGTGGAACGTGGCAAACTAACTAATTCTCAAATTCAGCAATCTGTTACTAATGCTCCTGTAATTGAAAGCCTAGTCCAAAAACTTGTCAGATTGAACGATCGAATCGTGCAGATCGAGCAAGTATTAGTTAAATATGAATCTCTCCATGCGCTAAGTAATAATCAAGAAAAGCTACAATCCATTAGTGCAAAAATTGTCAGCCAGTTGGCGAAAAAACAGCAAGACATTTTAACACTCACTGCACAGCTAAATGAAACTAGCGATCGATCGATCCAACAAGACCGCGAAATAAATGCTCTCAAACTTCAGATCGCATCAATCGGTAATAGCCAAGGTGCTAACACTCCGACTGCGATCGAATCCAAGAAAATATTATCACTCGAAATCGATCTAGAAAAGCTAAAATCTGAATGTCAACAGCGAAAACGTCAGCAAGATAAACTCGATCGAGATTTGACAGAGCGCATCGAACTATTAGTAGCCCAAGAGATCGCCAAAATTCAGCCAGCATTGGCACCGCAGATTGTCAAAACGATCGACGCTGAAATCGTTAACTTAGAGGTAGGACTACAACAACTGAATGATGTACAAAATGAGATTGCTAAAGAACCTATTGCCGATCGAATCTTATCTCCTTTTGCTAACCTCTATAATTCTGGTGAAAAAGCTTTTTTGAGATCGTATATGGTTTCAACTGCAAGTTTAAGAAAAAATAATAGTCAAATAATCACACTAATAGAAGATAATGTGGGACATTACTGGATTGTTCCATTCGATCGTAGCACTTGTTATTTAGTACCGAAAATAGACTTCCCTAATTATGATAAATGTTTTGAGATACTGGCATTACTATTTGATGGTGTGAATGATAGCACAAATTTTATCCTTTTCAAGCCTGCGATCGTGACAATTAGCAAAGCTAATATGCCTAAGCAATGGAAACTAGAACAAAAAGGCTATCTAGACTCAGTTTGATAACAAATCAACCAAATCAATCTACAATACAAAATACCGATCGAGTCATCAATAATGAATCGATCGGTATCGTTCCGAAGTATTATTTTTATTAAAAGACTAATGTATGGTTCTATCCATTCATGAAGTAATTAACTAAAATAGCGACAGGCAATACCTCTTTCGATCGTGTATCACTAATTGAGCTAGATAGAGATGCTGTTAAATGACCTTTGCCAGTGCTGCCATCCATCATTGTTTACTTATTCCTCACGCTTGTGGGGGCGATTTGCGTTTAGCTGCATTGCCGAGGGAATATTAAGGACATATTCCTACTGATAGGGACGATTCTCCGTAAGCGCAAAACGCAGGCTTACGCCAAGGCGCAGCGTTCCGCAGGAAATAAGAGGCTCCCCTAACGATACGTCTGAATTCAGTCAAACTCCAGCAATAAGTTCGTTAGAATGTATAAGACAACTGCAAGCCTCACAACTTTCCTAAATGAGTACCAATTTGTACCAACAGATCGAAAAATTTTACGATGCTTCTAGTGATTTATGGGAAGAAGTCTGGGGCGAACACATGCACCACGGCTATTATGGTGAGGATGGAACTCGTAAACTCGATCGTCGTCAAGCTCAAATAGATCTGATCGAAGAAGTATTAACTTGGGCTGATGATTTTGCAACAAACAAGCCCCAAAATATTCTGGATGTTGGTTGTGGGATTGGTGGAAGTAGCCTATATTTGGCGGACAAATTTGGTGCTAGGGTGACGGGGATTACGCTTTCCCCCGTACAAGCCAATCGAGCGAAAGAAAGAGCTAGGGCGGCTGGTTTGGAAACTAGGACTGATTTTCAGGTGGCGAATGCTCAGAAGATGCCTTTTCCAGATAATAGTTTCGATCTAGTATGGTCGTTGGAAAGTGGCGAACATATGCCGGATAAGGAGCAATTTTTGGCGGAGTGTTATCGGGTATTAAAACCAGGTGGAAAATTAATCTTTGTGACTTGGTGTCATCGTCCGATTGATGTCAGTCCTCTCACTGCTGATGAGCAAAAACATTTACAAGATATTTATCGGGTGTACTGTTTACCTTATGTGATTTCGCTACCAAAATATACCGAGATTGTCGAACAATGTGGATTTAAAGATTTGCGGGTGGATGATTGGTCTACCGCAGTTGCTCCATTTTGGGATGTAGTTATTGATTCGGCGATTACACCTAAGGCTGTTCTGGGGCTGTTTAAGGCTGGTCAAAAGACGATCGAGGCTGCAATGTCATTAAAGCTGATGAGTGAGGGTTATCAGCGCGGTTTGGTTCGGTTTGGTTTGATTGCTGCGACAAAGTGAACTCGGCACTATCGGGGTGTAAATATCGTCTCAGTAGCAAGGATCGGCTAAGAGGATGTCGAGTCATTTGAGTTGCTGCGTACAGTCCCTTTACCCCACCCCAGCCCTCCCCTTGCCAAGGGGAGGGCGTAAGAGCTACCCCGCATCTCCGGGGGGTGGGAATAAATCAATTGCAACTGAATTCTAGCCGACCTTAAAACATCGTTTTTCAAGAAAGATTTTAAGATTCAATCCTGTTGAGAATTTAACCTGGTATGGAAATCGATCGAATTTATTTCTATGTTGTCGATGGGTTGCGAACGCGAGATTTATTAACCGATCGAATGGGTTTGACAGCCATTGAAGGTCGAATTAATGAACATACGATCGAGTATATCATCGGTAATGCTCATCTATCATTTTCCATCTCATCACCACTCAATTCATCGAGCCATGTAGCCGATTATCTCCAGCTTCATCCATCGGGGGTGAAGGATATTTCATTTAGAGTTGACGATCTAGATTTGATAAAACAAAAGATCGATCGACTGGGCATCAAAATTATAGCAGCTTCAGCAGAGTTAGATGAATACCCGTGGCTAAAAGTTCGGGGTTGGGGTACGATCGAGCATACCATTATTCAAGCTAAATCGAGGTCGATAAATTCAATCGATTCAAATGAGCAAATTATCGGTATCGATCATCTAGTCTTAAATGTACCAGTCGGTGAAATAGATGCAGCCACTGATTGGTATGGGAATCTATTTGATTTTCAGGTACAGCAGACGTTTGATATTAAGACAGAGAAGTCAGGATTGGCAAGTAAAGCTCTAGTTAGTTCCTGCGGGAAAATTAGATTTAATATTAACGTGCCTAGTTCGGGTAGTTCGCAGATTCAAGAATTTTTAGATGAAAATAGAGGCGCGGGTATTCAACATATCGCTTTGCAGACTAATGATATTCTTGCAACAGTCGATCGAATCCAACAGCAAGAAGTAGCCTTTCTCCCAATTCCTCAGACTTATTACGTCAATCTCCAAAATAGAGCGATGGCAGAGCGAGATCGACTATTATCCGATCGCGAATGGCAAGAACTAGAACGCCTTCAAATCTTGATGGATTGGTCTAATAATAATCCAGAAGCGTTACTATTGCAAATATTTACTCAACCTATTTTTGAATCCCCAACCTTCTTCTTTGAATTCATCGAACGTCGCAACCTGGCACAAGGATTCGGCGAAGGGAATTTCCAAGCATTATTTGAAGCGATCGAGCAGTATAATAATTCGCAATAGCTAGAGGTACAAATGTCCGACATCGAACATTCAGAAGATTTAGCAGAGTCACAAATCTATCCTAGTATCGAAGCTGGGATGGAAATAATAACTGGAAATGGGATAATATTAGGACGGGCAATATCTGGACATTACGATTCTCAAAGTGACTCATTTAGGTTATTATTTGTCGATAGCATTCACCCTATTCTAAATTTTTGTTCGAGTATCTATGAGCTACCTGCTGTCTCAATAGTTACGATCGGACACAATCGAATTGTCATCGCTGGGGATGTTATGCCTGAAATCATGGAAACCAGAGTAGGTATTTTTAGATTTATGGGTTTAGTCGCTTCTTTGAATAGTAAAATGGAGCATAAGCAGCGATCTTATCACCGAATCGAGCGCAAGAATCCAACTTATCACCGATTGGAGATCGATTCTCCAGAGGAGAGGCTACGCCAACGACAAGTAGCGATAGAAGCAAATAACTTGACCGATAGAATTGATTGGGCTAATGATGGCTGGGAGTATAATATGGATAGAATCGATCGTGGTGAGGATTTCTGGAGTGATAATTTAGATTGGAATGATGATGATGACGATCCAAACGATTTTGATAACGATCGCACCGATGATGATTTACCTGGTGCAGGAGTATTAAGACCTAAAAAGCCTAACCCTAATTTACCACCTTTAATGATGTTGGTTGATGAGGATGACGATTCTCCGGGGGAGACGCTCCGCGAACGATTTTAATCATTGATATAAACTGATAACTTTCTCTCACTCACCAAGAATATTAATTCAATTTTTGCGTCAGGATGAATTAGCTCGTCTGATAAGGCGATTGGATACCAAAACGCATTAGTGGCTTCTAGACATTGAATCATGGTAGTTGAATCTTTCGGATGTGGAGAAGTTAAAACTCGATCGGGATCGGGTTGAGTAATACTTGTGTCGATCGTGTGTTGATGTTTTATGGCAGCCATAAATTAAGATAAGATCGAATAAGACTATTCCTCAATTATGTACTCTCCGAGCACCGTCGATAACCGCAAAATGTCTTTAAACAATCTACCTATGAGATAATAGTTTCAAGCCACATGACCGATCGCACCACGTTAGACTTCAATGACATTCGATTTTATTTTGCCCAAACTTGTTCCCACATAGCACCACCAACTTCTAATCCAGCATTACTGCTAGTCGCTTTGATAATAGGCTTACCTTGACGAGTCTGAAGATCGATCGATAAAATACCTTTGAGCGTATCGCGACAACACATTACCAATCCCTTCTCAGTTGGCGTATTTACCATCGTACCAGCAGAGTCGGTGGTACCGATTAGCTCTACGTGGAAATCCCCATTTGTAGCTTGCATTCGCCATTCTCCCCAGGGTTGGATTTGCCAATGAATTTCCGCATTCCACGGAGCAAATTCATAGAATCTGTTGCGATAATGAATCCCAATCATCGCTACTTCTTCTGTCATCCACAACACCTTGCGTCTTCCTCCACCTGCGGTAATGGCTAACCCAACTGTATCGTCAAAACTATTACAGTTAATCCAAAACCACTTTTCTGGAAAAGAGCGTCCCCAATTTTTCTCGCTATAGGCTGGCGCATGGTTAAATTCATAACGTTCCCCCCGCCACTCAATCCAACCTGTAGCCAAGCCATGCGCCATCAGAATCTGCCATCCTGGTTCAAATATCGGTAGATATGACAATAAACCAGCGGTGGCTTGTTGGGGCTGCTGAGGCTGTCCCCAACCATAAATCGGCATGGTATGATAACACCATCGACAGTCATGTTCTGGTAAGGCTCCTTGATGGAGTGTATTGGTGACTTGATAGCCTTGGGTAATATGGGTGTCAAATTCTGCAACTGATAATAGTTGCGGCGATATCGCTAAATTCGTTTCGCCCCAATGTCCTAAATCTAGACGATCTTTTGCTGCCCAAAATTTGGTACGATCTGGTAGAGTAGAAATTAAATGTTGTTCGTCGATACCCAAAATTTGGACGGCTCCACCACTTCGATCGCTCGCTCCTGATGGATCTTCTATCGAGTACATGAAAGCAAATGATTCTCTAAGTTTGGGCAAGGTAACTCGAAAATACCACCCTTCAAAAAAGCCAGCATCTACTCCATTCCAATGATACCCACTATGCGGTGTCTGCAAAATTTATCCCCTTATGAATATATCTCCTAGAGATATGCTCATATCCCCGACTTCTCCAAGAAGTCGGGGATATGAACCCTTCTAACCAACAAAACAAGCGATCGGAAAGATCGCATATTCCAAGAAAAACAGCTTCCAAATAAACTGATAAAAATCGGCGATCGATCCTTTATCTTCTAGATCTATATCTTGACTGCGCCACCATAGCAAACCGAGTAATCCAACGTGAGAGATCACGAGGAACCCAATATTAACCGTCGATAAAATTAATATCCCCCCACCAATTGTAGCTAAATAAGCGATCGTAATTGCCCATCGAGTCAAATTAAAAATATTCGACTTACCTACCACCATCGTGAAAGTCCGAATTTGGTATTGCCTGTCGCCTTCTAAATCTGGAACATCTTTGAAAATAGCGATCGCAATCGTAAATACTAGGATAAATAACGTCAGTACCCAAATCGTCGGCGGGATAATATCTGCACCTGTAAATACGAGATTAAAATGTGAGAATATCCCTAAATTGACGATGCAGCCGCGAACTGTTAAAATACATATAGCGGCAAGTAATGGATATTGTTTGAATCTAATTGGTGGTAGAGAATAAGCAGATCCTATCGCCAAACTGAGTAAGACTGTACCCAGCAACCATTTACCTAAAAATGCAGCAATCCCAATTGCTAATACACCTGTGATTCCGACAATCCATCTACCTTGGGAAATCGAGAATTTTCCACTCGCTAATGGTAGCTCTGGTTTATTGACTCGATCGATCTCCACATCATACAATTGATTCAATCCAACGATATAAATATTTCCACATAGACAAGCAATCCAAGTGCCGATTAGTTGAACTATACTTAGCTGTGAAATCGGACTATGAGTTGTAGCGATCGCGATCGCATATAGTGCCAATACACTTAGAGTGGTGCCAATAATTGTATGGGGGCGGGAAAATTTCCAAAGCTGTGATAAAAAATACATTCAAATAGTAAGTATAGGGATAAATAGTAACTTCTAGAGCTTGCTAACTCCCCAATTTATGCCCGCAACTAGAGCAAAATCGATCGGCTAATTTGGCAGCAGTGCCACACTGAGTACAAAAACTTTTCGGTTGAGGTATATTACCGATATTTAAGTCTAGATCTTCTAGCCGCATCACGACAGGTTCCATCGGTTTGAGTGGATCGAAGCTGGATGTAAATGTAGAACTAGAGCTAGAATTGGATTGACTATCCCCACTCTGACTACTCTGCATCTGAATACTATTACCATCAACTTCGATCGATGATATACCTGATGGAGTAGTAATTTTCACAACTGCCCCGGTGGGAGTTGAGAGCATCTCTGGTGGTGAAATCCAGATGCCAGTAGTAAAGCTATTATTCGTCCGTTGTTGCTGCTCTGAGCTGCCATAGAGAACGGTTACAATAGTTTGTGCTCCTTCATTCTCTACAGAGATTTGATGCCCAGTGCTTAACTTCCATTGATATGTCATCAGCTATTCGATCGATACTAATATTTCAATTATAGATCGAGATTTTATCCCTAACATGTTGGACAAAATAAATCTCGTTAAATACCTTTTTACAGTTATTTGGCTAGGAAAAAGTTAATTGATTTGAAGTAATCAAATATTCTGACGATCGGCGAAATACGAAGTTGCCCTAGATCGGTGAATATTGTCGTTGGCGGTAGGGCTACGTTTGCCCTAGCAATAGCCTCTTCCCTAGAGAATCGAATATTTCTAATGAGCGATCCATTGAGCATCACTTACAATCAAAATACCTCCAAGTTTTTTAAGTATAGGTTCGAGCGCATCAGATACTTGGGTTGCTAATTCTAAATTGGTAAGAATGATGATGATATAGCTATTTGTTAGTGAATCATCTCCGGTGTAGCCATGTTCTCCATTGCCCTCAACATTATTAATTAAGGTATAATGTTTGACTGAATTCTTTTTAAGAATTTTTAGAATTGATGGAACTTCCAAACTACTAACAATAATTTCAACTTTCTTGACTGGCTGTAACATTTTTAAATACTCAATAATTGAATGACTCGTAAATAAAGCGGAATACCAATAACAATATTAAATGGAAATGTAATCGCTAGAGCCATAGATACATACAAACTTGGATTTGCTTCCGGTACTGTCATTCGCATTGCTGCTGGCACTGCGATATAAGAAGCACTGGCACAAAGAACGGCAAATAGTAAAGCGTTACCCTCGCCCATGCCAATCCCTTTAGCAATGAGAATGCCAATTAAAGCATTAAATAGAGGCATCAAAATCGCAAAGCTAATTAAAAACATCCCAGTTTTGCGGAGATCTTGAATTCGTCGAGCAGCGACTAATCCCATGTCGAGTAAAAAGAACATCAATACACCATAGAAGAAATCTTTTTCGACAAATAGATGCACTTTACTCCAACCATTTGCACCTGCGATCGCACCGATTACAACGCTACCAATCAATAGTAATACCGAACCATTTAAGAAAGCCTCATGCAATACTTCACCCCAAGAAGTTTCCTGACTTTTGGGATCGTCTTCAGTGACAGCCTGACTACTCGATCGATTTTGCGTTGAAGTTGCACTAAATTTATTTGATGAAGCTACTGCTTCTAAACATTTATCAGACACAGTAGCTTTTTTGTCACTAAATACCCGTACCAAGATCAACCCCACGACGATGGCGGGTGATTCCATCAGTGCTAATGCCGCTACCATGTGACCGCCATAGCTAATCTGTAGTTTGTCGAGGAAGGAACTAGCGGTGATAAATGTTACCGCACTGATAGAGCCATAAGTAGCCGCAATTGCCGCCGCATTGTAATTATCCAGCTTGATTCGTAAGATAAAAAAGGAGTAAGCTGGGACGATCGATGCCATGAAGACGGCTGCAACTAAGGTCATCACAATCGACTGACTCAAACCACTTTCAGATAGTTCGTGCCCCCCCTTGAAGCCGATCGCCACGAGCAGATATAATGAAAATAACTTGGGTAAAGGATTGGGAATCTCTAAATCTGACTGAACAAATACTGCCAGCATTCCCAAGAAGAAGAATAGCACTGGCGGATTCGTGATATTGGACAGAATTACACTGGGATCCATAATCGCTGCTAAAAATTTTATCGATCGAGTCTGTTCATTATCTAGTCGTTAGTAGCAAGTTGGCAATGACTTGATACTTATATTGATTAACACTGATACAGCTTTTCAACCATGATATCTAGCTAATTTCAGTATGTATTTATGCCATTCGACCGATCTTCAACAATTTTCAAGTGCCGATTGGCGGATCTCTAGTTGAATTTTCGATCGAATTGTTTCCCGCTGTTTTGCTGCTGTGAGGATTGTTATTACCAATTTCCCCTAGATTGGCTCAAACATGCGCCGCAATGACCTAATAATTGCGACGGCTGACCTTTTACTGAATTTAGGATTTTCGTCTCTCTGGGAGGTTTTAACCCACGATCTATCCTTTATTTTGGGCGGCGATGATAATGTCGGTAGTGCCAATAATCCTGGATAATTTGCCCATGATCGAAGCAGAGTGTGGGAGGAATTTCCCAGGATGTAAATATGCCAAAGCTTTTGGCATCGTCTTGAGCTGTCGGTTCGCCTGTGGCTGTGGCGATAAAGACAATGCTGATGGTATGCTGGCGAGGATCTCGATCGGGTGCTGAATAGACGTGAAATTGTTCGATGAGTTGGATCTCTAGATTTGTTTCTTCTTGCGCTTCGCGGATTGCGGCTGTCTCTACCGACTCGCCATAGTCGATGAAGCCGCCTGGTAATGCCCAGCCGTGGGGTGGATTGAGTCGCTCGATCAGGACGATCGGTCGATCGGCTCGATCGACTAGTTCGATGATAATATCTACTGTGGGTGTGGGATTGCGGTAGGGCATTTCAATTAATTAACTGGCAAGTAATAACCATAGAGTAAATTCGGTACCGCGATTGCCGCCTGGAGGTGGGCTGGCGATTGTTATTTTACCTTGCATTCGATCGATTAGTTCTTTGGCGATCGCTAGTCCCAATCCACTACCCTTGATGCTACCCTGAGCTTGAATGCCCCGATAGTGCCGAGTAAATAACTTTTTGATATCTTCCGCCGGAATCCCCACCCCTGTATCCCGGATGCAGATTTGGAGCATGGGTGGCTGGAGCTGGAGCTGGAGTTCGACATCGATATGCACTTCGCCACCAGTAGGGGTATACTTTAGCGCATTGTCAATCAGATTGCTCAGTACTTCTCGTAGGGCGGTAGGAGTAGCGCGGATGCTAGGTAAATCATCGGGAATATGGACGTGAAAGTTTAGATTACGTTCTGTCGCGATCGCTTCAGCACTGATAATAAGTTGATCTAAGATATCCATCAGGTGACAAGATCCGATCTCCCAATCCGCTTCGGGGAGTAATAAATTCTCACTAGAGACTGGATTATGATTCAACGCGGGTTGCAAACTTGTCCGTTCGACTGTATCTTCACTAACTAGATTGATGTCGATCGCTGTTTCGAGATGTTCGAGGAGTTCTTGCAATCGGATGCTTTCTCTGACAAGACTACTGGCAACAGTTTGATTTGGATCTCCTGGTTGCAATCTTCTGAGCAAGAGTTTGCCAAATGTGCGAATCGCCATCAGCGGGTTGCGAAGTTGGTGGAGCAGATTGTGGAGTAGATCTTGTTGGCGCAGTTGGATGGCTTGCTGCTGTTGGAGTTCTACTGTCAACCAATTGCGTCGCCTGTCGATGATACCCGCTAATGCGATCGTCTGAGCGATATGTTGAATTTCTGTTTGTTCTTCCGCACCCCAAGGTTGAGTTTCTCTAGTGGTGACGAGCAGCCCCAAGATGGTGCCGTCGTGTACTAGTGGTAACAGAATCTGACGGCGTTGAGCTTGATAATCTGATTCTTCCCACCCCTCACCCCGATTACCCATCGGAGTAGCTGCGATGGGAAATGTCATTGGCAATGTTTCGCTCGTGTCAGGAGTCAAGATCTCCAAATCGCGCTTTTCATTGCTGGCTATTTGTTTGGGAACGACATAATTTGGTGACAGACTCATTAATTCAGTTGACAAAGCCGAGCTACGAGCGATGTTCCCTAGCCCAACACTCTGAGAACGAGTTACCCCTGTTTCTGGGTATACTAAAATTGGCAGCAACTTGGACTCCCCACTTCCCTCCAATTCATCCGTCATGTAGATGACACTCAGACTCGCACCCAATCCTTCTGCCAACAATCGTAGCTGTGCGCGACACAAGGCGATGAATTCCGAACTTGCAGGGGTTGATATCATAGTGAAATCGGGGGTATCTTCATCGAACCTTAATCCGATCGTTAGCTCTTAATTTAATTCGCCATAACTCATTTTGGCACGATCTCTCTAGAGTTGGCTCAAAATTACAGTGCGATTGGGCAAAACTGATGCTTCTGGCAGCCGTTGCCAAACAACTTCAATAGCGAAACCGCTATAATTCCGCCGACTGCTTATCTTTAAGTTTTGTTACAAGAAATAAATTTTTATAAAAATTATCGATCCCAGATCCCTTAAATAACTTTCATTTCTGTTTATGCTAATAGGTTTGAGCGAATGAGAAGCCTATTTGGGAGGGGCTTGAGTTTTTGGACTTTAGGGGATAAGATAGCGACGGCTTTTGTAACGGACATTACAGTCTGTCTGACTAAAGAGGAGGTAAGGTGGCTAGAAGACGCAAACGGAAGAGTCGGAGACGTCAAGAAGGACGGAGAATTTTAGAACAGGTGCCGCAATTTAGCATTGAGAGCGGTGAAGATAAGCCTGTGACTGCTGCGCGGAACTATATCAAGTTGGAAGGCATTACTCCTCCAGCTCTATTGTTAGTAAAACGCAACGAGCATACCACCGATCGATATTTTTGGGGAGAAAAGGGACTATTCGGCGCACAGTACGTCGAGGAAAACCATTTTCTATTTCCCAGTTTACGATCGTTAGAACCAGATGTAGAAAGCCAATTATTAGCTGTTGGCAGCAGAATCTAATAATTGCACAGACTTTCTGGATTGGAACTTATTTTTTAGCAATTTAGCACTCAAGGGCGATCGCACTTGGGTGCTTTTTTATTTTATCTCCTCATGGACACATAATTTCAGTGTCTCCTGAAATACTGCTAACTCATCCCGATGTCCTTGAATTTTAATCAGGGTTTGAGCTAGAAGGGTTGATGCTGCTTGAGGTTCGACTTTTAATTTTACCTGCTCCGTGCGAGATGAGCCTTGCCAATAAAACCAACCAGCTAGCGGCGCGACGAGCAGCAATAGCCCAAATGAATTACCCGCAGCCGGGAATAAATAAGACAATACCAATGCCATACAAAGCGCACCACCCGCTGCTAAACCAGTCAGCAATGTTGCTAGCACCACGCTAGGGCGGACTAAACCCTCAAAAGTGACAACTGTTGTATCTGGGTCTACAGACACAATTCGGTACGCTCGATCGGTAAAATATTGTTGTAGACGTGGTAATAAATCTGTCTCCGATTCATTCGTCTCTAATACCATCTGCTCGATGCGATCCTTGACAGAAGCCCGAATGAAGAAAAATAGCCCGATGGCGAGGAGGAGGGTGAGGATGAGGGTGGAGTTGTAGACGGACATGGGGGAGGGTGGTAGGGTAGGAGGGTAGGAGGGTAAGATAACACTACACTACACTAGAAATTTTAAACACTCTACCACCCAAACCCCCACCCCCCCCACCCCCCCAACCCACCACCACCCCAAACCCCCCCCACCCACCAAC
>JANOPX010000106.1:0-31749 GCA_031422115.1 Chamaesiphon sp. VAR_4_metabat_408
CAACTTCCAAAATTTTTCGTCCACCATTCCAGCATTTTTTTTGACCTGCACTGTGTAGTTTTCTCTACTATATCGCTAAAAGTCTCTCGCCGCTACGATCCTTTCCCACATGGGGCTTCAGACTTAACGTGAAAAGTCAGAGCAGGTGTTCGATTCGAGCTGGGTTCATAAAGATTTTTTTAATTCACTAATATCCTCTTCTTATTTTATTCTCTCCTTCGCATATTGGGCATAATAAATATAGCCCCACACCGAGAATTACTCATGACAGACATCAATCCCCGCGAATCCGATTTAGTTTTAGGCGGACAAAATCCACCGCCGACAAATGCTGCTATATTAGGTGGATTGGCTGGTGTAAAACAACGGTTAGAAAGTGAATCGATCTCCGAAAGACTTTGGGCGTTAAATAATTCTGTTCGATATGGTAATGATGGAATTAGATTAGCTATTAAAGCATTGACAGATGTCGATCCAGAAATCCAGCATTTGGCATCAAAACTGTTACGCTATCAATTTAGCACAGCAGGAGAAAAGGCATTAGTAGATTATGTTTCACTACAGACTATAGGTTACTACTATGCTACTGTTCCTCAAGAATCGAGTCGAAAAATGTACAGTCATGAAGTTGGAATTTTAGACCCAGAAGACATAACTTATATTATTAAGATCGAGAGTTTGCTTGAAAATAGTAAAAATACAAATAGTATCGAACATCTAATGAAAGATCCTAATATTGCTAGTTTGCGATCGCTATCGATCGAATTAGATTCTTTGCTACATGAAGGGATTAGTAGTGCATATTCAATCGCAGAAGTAATGTCTCCAATTTTAAGAGGTAATATTACTCCAAATCTGAAATATCTTGGGATTTATTATAAACAAAATGAAAATACTTATAAAATAAATAGAGAAATATCTCGCAAAGAGATAACTGACTTGTACATCCTAATTATGAACACTTCTATAATTGAAAACCTTAAATATTTGAGCCTAGTCGTAGGAACAACAGATTATGGAGAATATTTAAGCGAAGAAAACATTAATAGCTTTAAAAAATTAGCTCCAGATGAACCACCGATTAATTTCACAAAAGGAGTAAAATAATAAATAACTGTTTCAATGCTCTTGTAAAATAAGATATCGCTATCAGAATTCAAAATAAAATCATGGCAGAATATCAAAAAATCGAATATCGCATCGGTAAAGACGGCAAAGTCACCGAAACCGTCATCAATGGTAATGGCGAAAGCTGCACCCTCGCCACCCAGGATATCGAAGCATCCTTGGGTAAAGTCGAATCGCGAGAACTACTACCCGAATATCATGATGGTGATGATAATTACCTAGTTAACGAACAAACTCAATCCAATGAAACTCAAGGATAGTTCAGATGGAACAAGAATTAATCGCTGGGTTGCTGGGTAGTCTAGGATTTTTAGCATTCTTTTATTGGCGATCGACAAAAAAAGCCACAGCCAGCCGCCTCGAATTGGAGCAACACTTAAATAAGGAAAAAGATCGCGCTCGATCGATAGAAGCCGCTTTACAATCTCAACTAACAGAGATTAAATCTCAACTCCAAACTAGCGAACTAAATAAAGCAAGATTGGAGTCAGAACTTATCGCACTGACACAACAATGTCAGCGGTTGCGGGAGGAATTGAAGACACAAGCCGCGCAAGTACAAGCGGATGCGATCGATGGTGGATTCGAGCAGATTCAAGCTCTATTGACTCAATATCCCAGCGTGCGAAAAATGGTTGAAAGTCAGCCAGATTTACCCGCTCGAAATATCGTCGCTTTATTAACATCTCTGGAAAATCTCGTGAAATTCTGGGAGTGTCAATCGATCGGCAAACCGTGGGAACTGGTCGAATATGCCCCTCAACTGCATCAAAGTGATGTGGATGATATTCAGGTAGGTGAATCGGTTTATGTGCGATTTGTGGGCTATCAGAAGGGCGATCGGATTCTAATTCCAGCGAAGGTGAGTCGGACTTTACCCCCTAACGCAAAAACTTAGCACCAAGTTTCCAATTAATACCAAATCCGATGTGTAAAACCCACCAATCTTGCCCTCACCCCCAACTCCTCTCCCAAGCTTGGGAGAGCAGGGTGGTTTCATACAAGGAAAGAAAAAAGCAACAACCTTAGTATTTAGTCTTCAACCGCCCTCAAATAAATTTGGGGCTAATAGCGAAAGTCCACTCAAGTGGACTGAGTGATTTTTCTCCTGGTGTATGAAACCACCCTGCTCCCAAGCTTGGGAGAGGGGTTGGGGGTGAGGGGGTCAGGGGTCAGGCATGAGGGGTCTGTAGGGGCGGGTTTATGAATCTAATGAAGCTTCTACTAGAGATTCGTTCAAACCCGCCCTCCTCACTAGAGATGTAAGAAGGATGAATTTCAATCCAAAATCCAAAATCCAAAATCCAAAATTCCCATGACAGTTATCGCGATCGATTTCGGTACCAGCAACACGGTAGTGAGTATCTTAGAACCCGATACCCAAACACCGAAAACCCTCCGGTTTCCCAGTTTGTCGCGGGTATTTAGTTTGGGTGATACGATCGCCACAGGTGCAGAAATAGCAGTAATTCCGAGCCTAGTATATGTCGCCACAGGGCGCGAGATTATCGTCGGGGAGAAGGTGCGATCGCAGCGATTGGGACTATCGCAACCTCAACGATTTTTTCGGGCATTTAAGCGCGATTTAGCGGCAGATTTTCAGATTCCACCACGGACGATCGAGGATAAGGTATTTGATTCTCATGCTGTGGCGATCGAATTTTTGACACAGATTTGGCAGGAAGTATTAGCCGCAAATATCGAACCATCTTTAGTTATTTTTACAGTTCCTGTCGGTACATTCGAGCGGTATTTAGATTGGTTTAAAGATGTCGCCGTCGAGTTGAAATTACCCACGGTTAAATTTGTCGATGAATCTACTGCTGCGGCTTTGGGTTATGCGGTGCAACGCCCAGGTTCGATCGTGTTAGTGGCTGATTTTGGTGGGGGGACGCTGGATTTAAGTTTGGTGAGAACTTCGCCTTTAGGTACGGATGAGGTGAAATTGCAAGCGGAGGTATTAGCCAAGACGGATGTATATGTTGGGGGTGAAGATATCGATCGGTGGATTATTGAAGACTATTTAATTCAATTGGGTAGCGATAGAGAAACCATCGGCGAAGTTGGTTGGCAAAATTTACTCGCAATTGCGGAGCGGTTAAAAATTAGGTTGACAACTAATACCGAAGCGCGAGAAAGTTGGTTAGATGAAGATACTTTCATGTCTTACGATCTGAGCTTAGATCGATCGCAATTGGAAGAACTATTAGAACAAAGACAATTACTCGAACAGTTTCGCCAAGCGATCGATGAAATTCTCGCCCTCGGCTTGCGAAAAGGTGTCCAAAAAATTGACATCGAACAGATCCTATTAGTCGGCGGAAGCTGTCAGATTCAGGCGATACAACAACTATTTATCTCCTACTTTGGCAAACAACGAGTCAAACTCCACAAACCATTTGAAGCCGTCGCACATGGAGCCTTAGCACTCACCCAAATTGCGGGATTAGAAGATTATCTCCGACATGGATATTGTATCCGCCTGTGGGAACCATATACTCGTACTTACAATTACTTCCCCCTATTTGAACCTGGAATTAAATATCCCTGCAAACGCGACGAACCATTGACCCTCCAAGTCGCCTTAGAAGGTCAAACCGAACTGCGCTTGGATATCGGTGAAATTGCCCAAATCAGCACGGCAGAAGTCACTTATGACGCGCAAGGGAGGATGAATAGTAGTCCGGTGAATAAACAATCCCAATATCGATCGTTAGAACGCGAACGAAACTCTGTTTGTTTGGCAAGATTGGAACCACCAGGAGAATTAGGGATCGATCGAATTGCGGTAGAATTTGCCGTCACGGAGCATCGAATTTTGGTGGTGACTGTGACTGATTTATTGACTAATAGAGTTTTGGTTAAACAGGGATCGATCGCTAAATTGAATTGATTATGACTAGTGTAAGCAACATCCGCGCTGAAATGGAATTTCGCGCTCATAGCAAAAGTTATCTAAAGATAACTGGGATTAGATCTTAGTCCGTTTTAACGGACTTTTGCTCTGAGCACCCGAATTCATTCGAGGGCTGGATCTATGCTGATAATATAAGATCGATCGGGCATTATAAATATAACATTACATTGAATCGATCGCCATGTCAGAAAATAATCCCCATGAATCCGATGCTGTCTTAGGCAACCAAAATCTACCTCCGAGTGATGGTGGTATCTTGGGTGGTTTAGCTGGTGTAAAGCAAGGATTGGCTAGTGAATCGATCGGACAGAGACTTCACGCATTAAATAATGCAGTTCAGTATGGTAATGGTGCGATCGATTTAGCTATTCATGCTTTAAGCAGTGATGCTGAAGATGTACGGAGATTAGCAAAAAAAATATTACGCTATCGATTGGGAGAATCGGGTAGAGAAGCCTTATTAAATTGCGAACCAACTAGTTATTTCGTTAATATTAACGATCGCCAGCAAGAATTATATGACGATCGTGAAGAAATTTTAGATCCAGAAAATACAGCCTATATTATCGATATAAATACTGAGAGAGCTTGGAGTAGTCGTAATCCTAGTCTTTTAAGAGAATTTGAATCTATTAGTAAAGATCCAAGAGCAGGTGAATTGGAAGCCTTGATTATCAAGGTTACGGCCACAGGCACCCATTCTCAACAGGAATTTATATATTTGTCAGATTCATTTAGATCGCTTGTTTCTATTCGTAACTCATTCAAAAATCTCAAGTCACTACAGTTGATTGAAGTACGACATGAAGATGAAGATGATTGGCGCGATCTCGATGAAAATGATAATCCTCATTCACCGATTATCGATCTTCGACCTTTACTAGCGTTATTTCCTAATTTAGAATATTTGAATGTTGATGAAAATTTATGTAGGTTGTTTGCTCAGGCTAATTCTCAAGAGAGATATTTGCAGATTGATAGCTCGACAACTAACAAGCTGAGAACTTTAATAATTAAAGGCATCAGTGTCGAGGTAACTATTTCAAAAATACATCTTGTTACAATGCCAGAATTAGAACATTTTGAATTTTGGTTTAACGATGCTGATGATAAAGATATTACTCCAACTGTGACAGCTATTGGCTCGATCCTATCAAAAAAATCGGCACCTAATTTAAAATATCTATCTCTACGTACTTGTGCGGGAGCAGATCGTCTAATTAAGGCACTTCTAAAAATAAGTTTTATCGAGCAGATTAATATTCTAGATTTTCAGATGGGAGGTATAACTGCGATCGGAGTTCGGCATATTTTAGATTGCCTTAATCTTGGAAATCTCAAGCTTCTAAACGTCTCAAATAATTTTATATCTGAATCGTGTCTAGAGCAGCTACAAAAACTTCCCTTTAAAGTTGAAGCTGCTAACCAGTACGACTATGTGGAACAAAGAGATCTGGTAATTAAGCGTTATGAAAGATCGTATGAATAAAATGCTTAATTTTGCCCTAATTGCCAATCCCAAAACTCCGTGCAACTATTTCAGCAAGCATTAGAGCGGTGTGGCGTGCCGCCAGCTCGATCTTCTAGTAATTTAAACTCGGCTGCTAGCGTCAGCAAATTTACGAATTCAAAAATATTTGCGGAGACAACTTAAATCTCTCTGCCAAAAATTTCGCCTGACTGATATTAATTAACTCCCGTCCCGCCAACACTCGATCTAAAGTTTCTCCAGAACCAAAAATATCAACTAAATCGGCCACATCGATTCCGCTAGATTCGATGATATGCTCTAAAACTTCCACAGGAGAAGATTTCTCGATCGCATAATGTTGCGCCTCATATGTTTCCACCAACATCGTCACTAGATCGTATAGTGCCGACTCTTCAGGAGTTTGCTCCTGCTTGAAAGTCAAGCGTTCTGCCACAGCCAAAAATTGTTCGTACTCATCCTCAGTTTCAATTACCTTTGGTGTTACTTCAGCAACAAGCTGACTATATACTTTGAGATTAATAGTTTGGGTCATTTTTCCAAAAATCCTTATCGTATTCAGCGTGAGTTAGAAAATATTTAAAATACATTCGCTTTTTCACATAGTTAATACCCACAATTAATCGATAGTTATTACCTTTAATATTGAAAACAGTAAAATTCCCAACAGCTTCCGCATCTCGATACACTTGACGAACATCTTCCAGGCTAGACCAATCAGCATTTTTTGTGACTAGATACCAAGTTTCAACAGCTTTTTTGGCATCAGGATATCGATAAGCCTCATTGCGGAGATTTTTAATAGCAATTAGACGCATACTGGCTATTCTACAGCTTGGAAAATTCGATCGACCTGGAACATGTCATCATAATTTAGAACAGATATACTTCGTATTATAGGCTTTGCATGAATAAAATGCTTAACTTTGTCCTAATTGCTAATCCCGAAACTCGCCGCGTGCAACTATTTCAGCAAGCATTAGAGCGGTGTGGCGTGCCGCCAGCTCGATCGATCTCCTATGCCGATTTATTAGCCCATAGGTGCGATTTGGCTCAATTTGACTCTCCAGATACTATCTTTCGATTTGACGCGCCTGAGCGCAGTTTTGAGGTCGATCGAGGGTTTATTGCAGCGGGGGCGGAACTAGAGCCAGAGGGAGGACACCAACGGATTAGTGCGAGTGCGGCGGCGCAGTTACCAGAGGATTTGGGGCGGATTTGGTATCAACATCAATGGTATCTCGGCTGGAAAGAGTGTTTAAAAACTTGGACGGCGAATCTTCAAGGGAGAATCTTAAACCATCCCGATGATATTATCATCATGTTTGATAAAGTTCGGTGTCAACAAATCCTAGCCGCCGCAGGTATTCCCGTACCCCCAATATTATTTGATATTAATAATCCCCAATCCAAAATCCAAAATCCGCTTGGTGCGTTCCACTGTCGGGAAACCCGAACAGTTCACGCATCCGCAAAATCCAAAATCGTCCAACTGATGGATGCAGAAAATATCAATCGAGTCTTCATCAAATTGGCTCATGGTTCCTCCGCTTCGGGAGTAGTTGCTTACGATCGCCGGAATGGATTTGAACGGGCGATTACTACCGTCGAACGAGTTGTCGAGGGGGGAGAATTGCGATTTTATAACTCACGATTGATTCGCCAATATCGAGATAGGGATGCGATCGCCGATATTATCAATTTTCTCGGAGCCGAATCAATTCAGGTAGAAACATGGCTACCCAAAGCACGATTGGAAGGGAGGGAATTTGATGTGCGGGTAGTGGTAATTGGGGGTAAGGCGCGTCAATCAGTAATTAGGGTGGGAAATAGCCCGATGACTAATTTACATTTGGGCAACGATCGACGAGAAATTGCCGATTTACCGTCAGGTTTATCACATCCAGTTTGGGCAGAAATGTTAGCTACTTGCGAACGTGCTGCTGCTTGTTTTCCCAATACTTTTTACTGTGGCATCGATTTATTAATCGCACCCAATCTCAAAGACCATTATATCATCGAGATGAATGCTTTTGGCGATTTGCTTCAGGGCATTACTTGGGAGGGGGAAGATACCTATACAACGGAGGTAAAGATGTTATTGACAGACGATCGGGAATAGACGAAAATGGTATTAGTACAAAGATATGATATTGTTGATATTCCTGATTCGATCGCAGGTTGAATCATATATCTTCAGGTATTCTACGATCGCCTCGGAAGCCTCGTCGTGAGGGTACCCACGAGGGGAACCCCCTACAGGTTAATTGCGTGGGGCATACTTAATCCAAAATCCAAAATCCAAAATCCAAAATCGAAATGGGTAATTATCAGCACGCAGAGTCATTTGTCGGTAAGCCAGTTGTTGACTACAAAACAGAGATTGGAATTGCCGATCCGATCGATACAATTTACCGTTTGAGTGTTGAATATGACTCAGAGATTAGTATTCTCGATTTGTTATCGCAGTTTGTAGCAGATGCTAATGCTAGCAAGGTGACTGGATTGGTAATTGGCATGTGGGATGCTGATGAATCTAGTCAGTCTGTAGTCGAGTGCCTAGTCGATGCTCGTCAACAGCTATCTAGTTTGTCAGCATTATTTTTGGGCGATATAGTTGAGGAAGAAAATCAAATATCTTGGATCCAACAAAGCGATCTATCGCCACTGTTGACGGCTTATCCTCAGTTAGAATATCTACAGGTAAGAGGTACTGATGGACTTACCTTTGGTGAATTGAAGCACGATCGATTGAAAACATTGATTGTCGAAACTGGCGGCTTGAGTGTGGAAAGAGTCAGAGAAGTATGTGAGAGTCATTTACCTAGCTTGGAGCATTTAGAATTGTGGTTGGGTACCGATAATTATGGTGGTGATGCAACCCCAGAAGATCTCGCCCCGATTCTCAGTGGGGGTTTATTTCCTTATCTTCAGTATCTAGGTTTGAGAGATAGTGAAATTGCCGATCGAGTTGCAACGGCTGTAGCAAATTCAACTATCCTACTTAGAATCAAAGTTCTGGATTTATCATTGGGAAATTTAGGGGATATAGGTGCAGCAGCTTTATTAGCTAGTCCATTTATCAGTCAATTGAAAAAGCTCGATCTCCATCATCATTATATCTCTGAAGCATTAGTCAAGGATTTGGAGAAACTATCGATCGATCTCGATGTCAGTGATGAGCAAGAAGCAGACAAAGATGATGAAGAATATCGTTACATTGCCGTTTCTGAATAATTTAGCTATCTACAAACCCGTATATAATCCAAAATCCAAAATCCAAAATCCAAAATCCAAAATCCCATAAATGAATGTCGATCGATTAATTGGTACCCATGATTTCCTATTTATTACCCTCGATACCCTGCGATATGATGTAGCTCAGGAATGTCTAGAAAAAGGACTCACACCAAACTTAGCAAAATTATTACCTGAAGATAGATGGGAGCGCAGACATACACCTGCGAGCTTCACTTATGCCGCTCATCAGGCATTTTTTGCAGGCTTTTTACCCGCACCAGATTTACCTGGCAAACAGCCTCGCTTATTTGCATTGAATTTTGCGGGGAGTGAGACGACGGGGGAAAATACTTGTGTGTTTGAAACGGCGGATATTATTGCTGGGTTTGCCGATCGAGGATATCATACCATTTGTATTGGTGGGGTGGGCTTTTTTAACAAGCAAAATGAGCTAGGGCGGGTGTTACCAGGGATGTTTGCGGAGAGTCATTGGGATGCTAGTTTGGGTGTGACGGATATTCATTCTACCGAAAATCAGGTGCGATTGGCGATCGACTGTTTAGCCAAACTTCCCCAATCTCAACGGGTATTTTTATTTATTAATATTTCCGCACTGCATCAACCTAATTGTATCCATTTTCCTGGTGCAACTGTGGATTCACCGATTACTCAAGGGGCAGCATTAGCTTATGTCGATCGACATCTTCCCCTATTATTTGCCGCAATGCAACAACGCGCGCCAGTGATGAATATTATCTGTTCGGATCATGGTACTGCTTATGGGGAGGATAATTATCATGGGCATCGATTGAGTCATCCAGTGGTGTGGAATGTGCCTTATGCTGAGTTTGTTTTGCCTCAGCTCGATCGAGATTCACGTTAGTAATGGAGAGGATAATGGTTCCATGCAAGAACATAAAAATGCTAAAACTTATCTATTTAGTCACTAACCGCACTCGAATAAATTCGGTGCTAATAGCTAAAGTCCACTGAAGTGGACTAACTCAGATATTGCACCAAGATTCGTTGCTCACAATTAACCTGTAGGGGTGCCCCGTCTTGACGTTTTTTTATGCGGGGGTTCCCCCCGCATAAAAACGTCGCTTGTGGGTACCCAAGGGTTGAAGAATTAGCACTTCTGACAACTGCTGCAAGATGTGGACTAAGATAATTTTATGTGCCTGTATAAAATCACATTATCATTCGATCGAGAAGCGGTAGCAATAATCAGAAAATAACAAGATATCAGTCAGTCCATTTCAATGGACTTTCGCTATGAGCACCGAATTTATTCGCGTGCGGTTGATGAGGAAGCACCACAATTTATCCCCGTTTAATTTCCCATGACAAACCTAACAACTCTCCTCTCAAACTCTACATACACATCCTATTCATATGCTTATCCCCACAAAACAGCCTATCGCCCCTTAAATCCACCAGAAGATTTATCAACAGTTTGGGCGCGAGAAAAAAAGGAAGCATTATTCCTCTATTTGCATATCCCTTTTTGTGAAATGCGATGTGGATTTTGTAACCTATTTACCCAAACAAATGCAGGCGAAGATTTAGTTACCCAGTATTTAAAAACCCTCACCAGAGAAGCCAAACAGGTAAAAGCCGCCTTGGGTGACTCCCAATTTGCGCGGATGGCGATCGGTGGTGGTACGCCAACCTTCCTCACTGTGTCAGAATTAGACTCTGTATTCGATCTCGCTGCGGATATTATGGGTGCAGATCTTCACCAGATCCCCATCTCTGTCGAAGTATCCCCCGAAACAGCGACCCAAGAGAAGTTAGAATTATTACAGCAACGTGGTGTCGATCGAATCAGTATCGGGATTCAGAGTTTTATCCCCGCCGAAACCGCCGCCGCAGGTAGACCCCAAACGGTGGATAATGTCTATGCAGCCCTCGATCGAATTAAGTCGGTAGATTTTCCCACCCTCAATCTCGATCTCATTTACGGCTTACCTGGGCAATCGATCGATAGTTGGCTAAAATCCCTCCAGATTGCCCTCACCTTCGCCCCAGAGGAACTCTACCTCTATCCCCTCTATATTCGACCTTTGACAGGTTTAGATCGCTCCCGTCGCCAATGGAACGACGAACGCCGCGATTATTATCGCCAAGCTCGCGACTTATTATTAGCCTCCGGTTACGAGCAAGTCTCCATGCGAATGTTTCGCCTCGTCTCCCCTTCAGATAGCTGGCGGTTGAAACCGCCGCTCGTGATGCAAAGTCCGCCTACGCGGACTAATAAGCAAGATATCCCAGTCTCCCAGTCCCCCCGTCCCCCCGTCCCCCCCTCTCCTGTTTACTGCTGTCAAGCGGATGGCATGGTAGGCTTGGGCTGTGGCGCGCGATCGTACACGTCATCTTTGCACTATTCGAGTGAATACGCAGTGGGGATGAACGGAATTCAAGAAATCATCGCCAATTATACGCGAAAAGAAGACGAGCAATTTAACTCGGTCGATTATGGTTATAAACTAGATGTGGACGATCGCCAACGCCGTTTTCTAATTCAATCTCTATTGCAATCCGAAGGTTTGAGCCTGAGTGATTATCACCAAAATTTCCACACCGACGCGCTAACAGATTTTCCACAGCTCAATGATTTATTAACTTTAGAATTAGCCGAGAAGACTGATGACGGTTTACTGTTAAATCTATCAGGTGTAGAAGTCTCCGACACTTTGGGAGTTTGGTTATATTCACCGCAAGTCAACGCACTGATGGAGGAGTATAAATGGCATTAGATTTATCGATCCTATATCGGGGTTCTCTATCTAGCTGTAACTATGGTTGTGAATATTGCCCCTTTGCCAAACGTACCAATACGGCGATCGAATTAGCTAATGATAAAGCCGAACTCGATCGATTTGTCAATTGGGTGAGCGATCGAGATCCTACCGACAAAATTGGGATATTATTTACACCTTGGGGTGAAGCTCTCATCCATCGCTATTATCAATCTGCGATCGCCAAATTGTCTCATCTTCCCCAAGTAACTAAGGTAGCCATCCAAACCAATCTTGCTTGTGACTTAGATTGGGTAAAAGATTGCAATTTAGATACAGTAGCATTATGGACTACCTTTCATCCGACAGAAGTATCGATCGATCGATTCTTAGCCCAATGTCGGATCCTCGATCTCCATAATGTTAAGTATAGCGTCGGTATTGTCGGACTAAAAGAACACCAACATCAAGCCCAACTATTACGCCAACAACTAGATCCAAATGTCTACCTCTGGGTAAATGCCTACAAACGTCAACCAGACTATTATACCCCCGCTGACCTCGATTTATTCACCCAAATCGATCGACTATTTCCCATCAATAACCAAGTTTACGATACCTTGGGTAAACCCTGCCGCACGGGAGATCGAGTAATTACGGTAGATGGGCAAGGTACGATGCGTCGCTGTCATTTTATCCCCGAATCGATCGGCAATATTTATGATGTAAATTTTGAGGAATCTCTATCTCCCAGAATTTGCCAAAATCAAGTTTGTCGCTGTCATATTGGGTATGTGCATTTAGAAGAGTTGAATTTGGATGAAGTCTATGGGGATGGAATTTTAGAAAGAATACCCTCCGCCAGAAGTCGGGCTTTTTAAAAAAGCCCGACTTCTAATCCTAGCTAGAGTTTGTAGCAATGGAGAATTGATTTGCTTCGTTTATGCACCGCCCTGAAATGAATTTCGGGCTAACAACAAAAGTCCATTAAAATGGACTAAAAAATCATGCAGTTCTCTTCAGAGAACTTTTGCTATTAGCCCCAAATTCATTTGAGGGCGGTGCGGGAACGGAGCTAGTAATCATGGGGAGGAAATCGATGTGTGGGTAATCAAACCATGATAATTCCGCTACGCTTTATTTAATGATAATCGATCGATTCCAATCGCTCCGCCAATGGGCATAATAAATATATCTCCTCTCACTCCAATCTCACCATGTCAGAAATCAATCCGAATAACACCGATGCCATTTTAGGCGGACAAAATCCACCACCTATAAATGCCGCCGTATTAGGTGGCGAAATTGGTGTAAAACAACGATTTAAGTACGAAAAAGCGATCGCTAGAGAAAACAAGTTCTGGTGGAATTTTGAACACTTAGATGGATTGCCTAATTGCCATGCTACTACTTTTGCAGATCGACAGGTTGTGAATTTTGAAGCTGAGATGGATATTATTAATCCTCAAGCAACTGCTTATGCACTAAGGGCTTCATATTCACGTCAATATAATATCAAGCAACAAATAACCGAGCTATTAACAAATCCTAAAGTTAATGAAATTGAGGCTTTAGTATTGGGTTTTATTGATTATGACAGTAATACTTTAATTGCCAATTGCTTTCTAATAGATAATGTTGAAAAATTTGTGAATCTAAAAGCATTATTCTTAGGAGATATTGAAGATAGCGAAATGATGATATCGAGTATCTATCAAAATGATGTTAGTCCGATTTTAAGGCTCTATCCAAATTTAGAGGTGTTTCATATTCGCGGGACAGGAATAAAATTTAATGAAATATTGCACCATGATAAATTAAAAGTTTTGAGAATTGAAAGTGGTGGATTAAATCAGTCAGCAATAATAGGTCTTAACGGGCTAGAATTACCAGCATTAGAATATCTAGAATTGTGGTTGGGTAGAAATGAGTATGGTGGCGATTCATCTATTGACGATCTAATACCGATTATTTCAGGTGACAAGTTTCCAAAACTTCGATATTTAGGAATCAGAAATTGTGAGTATGCTGATGATATTGCATTTGAGCTAGCTAAATCTCCAATTTTGGAGCAGCTAATAGATCTGGATTTATCAATGAGCACGTTGGGTGATGATGGATTAGCAGCTTTGCTTAATTGCCCTGCTATTAATGACTTAGATATATTGAATGTTAGCCAAAACTGGATATCTAAGAACTTTATCGAAACTATATTGCCTACTTTGGAATTAAAATGTCAAATTATTATAGACAATCAACAATGTTATGAACCTGTCGATCGATCTGAGCGATATTGTGTTGTTGCTGAATAATTTTATCTCATGTAGATCGTAGATATAGGCGATCGATTTCTAGTGAGGAGGGTGGGTTTTGTTTGATATTTCTGGCACAAATATGAATTACCTGCATAAACCCACCCCTACAGATTATCTTTGATGTCGATCGATTCTTCAGTTATCTGAAGATAACTTCTGCTATGAGCGCGTTGGCGTAGCCTCTCCGAAGAAATTCGATCGTATAAAAATTATCGCACCCAAATCGTGCCATTAGACCATTTCATACAGCTCGGACTTACTAATGTCGCTGTGTGGGTGGCATCATCGGGAAATTGAAAGACTGCTTGAGAATCTGATGTTTTATAACCATAGGCAGGAGGACGACCCTGTGCCTTCATACCGATTTTCAGGCCACCAGGACTGGCCCCGATACTTAGGTTGCTTTTTCCTCTTTCATAAAACCAAGCGCCAGTAAAACCAGTTGCATCCCACTCTGTGCCATTGCTCCAACTGATTTTCCCTTGCCCATTGAGAGTTCCAATGTAAGTTCCAGGGGTTTTAATAAAAGTTCCAGCGACGGCAGGAAAGTCAACTTCAATTTGAGTAGGACTCAAAATCCGTCCGCGAGCAAAAGGTGTCAATCGACTTCCAGGAAAAGAGGTCATCCGTACCTTTAAGGTATTAGTTCGAGCACTGTCCCTTGATAATGAAACAGGTGTATCTTGATACCACCAGGTACCGGCATGTGGATCGCATTTAAGTGGAGCTTTAAGCTGGGCTATTTTCAGTGTTGGGCGAACTGGCACTTCTGCGCCAGTTGGCAAGATAGTAGTCGCGGTCAAAAGTGATAAACAAGCGAGAAAAGAAGATGAGAACCGTTTGAATTTCATGATTTTTTAGGAGGGACGATCGTTAAATTGAATTTGGTACTGGTATTAATTACAACACCCAAAATATGTATTTTGGAGATTTAGGAATGATTATCCTAATATTACTATTTTTTGACTTACTACCGAGTAAATAGGGCATTGACAGGTTCACTCTCACGTTGGATGCGATTGTTGCTGGTGTTGCACTCTGGATTAGTTACTCGTCTGCCAGCAGTTTCAACAAAAGAAATTTTGGCTTCGTAAACAGGCGGAAATTCGTTGGAGGTAATCCAGTCCATTTCATAAGAAATTTCCATTTTTTCACCTGGGGCTAAATTAGAAATCCTTTGTCTTCCTCTGATTGTCCGAAAGGAACTTAATGATGGGGATACAGAACTGTCGTTAGATTCAGCTAGGGTTAGTATTTGAGCAGAGCCAGCAGGTTGGACATATTGTCTTCTTCCAACATTCTGAATTACTCCAGTAACTTTCACCCGACCTCTGTAGCGAGAATCCTGCCGTAGTAATGTGTATTTAATTTCCTGCGCCGCCAAATCTGGAATGGAAGCAGCAAAACACGAGCGATCTCCGGTTAATCCACCATTGAATAATCCATCAGTGACCCCAGGTACTGGATTGATTATAGGCCCTGCAAATACAGGGTTGGATTGAATAAACAGGTTGGTAGCACTAGAGATGGTGACAGCTAAAGCGATTGCTACTTTGCGGATAGAGAGGTTCATAAAACTATTGTTCCTTATTAATGTGAGTGTTGCGATTAACTTTGAATGTTGCTTACTAACATCTACGATTGGTTAGTGAGGTTTATTCAGCTACACAAAGATTAAGTAGATAGGCGCAATTATTTAGAAGATAGATTATGCCTGAAACCTAGATGGTGGACTGGGCGGGTGCCCCTACCAGCAGCAATGCCCACCCTACAAAATTACTGGCGGTTAAAACCGCAGCTACACAAGCAAAGTCCGCCTACGCGGACTGATATTAGAATGGTATTACTTGTGTCCTAGTCCAGATTGAGCCAGGTTTCGACAATTCTGGATTTGGAATAAGGCAAAAAACATGATATTAGTACGGACAACAACTCGATCGAGATCGTTGATTTGGATGAATTTAATTGCTCGATCGCTATCGATTAGAGCTTCTTGGAAATGACCTAGTTTTGAATTGGCCGTACATCTAACGATGTGAGCAAAAGCATTTTTGGGATTGATTTTAATCGCTCGATCGGCATCGAAAAGAGCACCTTGATAATCTTTTAAGCTGGCTTTGGCGATGCCGAGTGCTGCATAACCTTCAACAAAATTTGGATTGATTTTAGTCGATCGAATTAAGTCTACAACTGCACCTTTTGGATCTCCAGATCCAAATTTGATGAGACCTCGACTATAGTAAGCATAAGCAGCTTTGTTGTATTCTATAATTTTATCGCTCAAGGCGATCGCTTCTGAATACTTGCCACTATCGCTTAATATCTGTGCTTTTTGGATCGGTAATAGTGGATCGTTAGGTGCTAGCTGGATCGCTAGATCGATCGATTGAATTGCTGCATCATATTTATACAACTCTACGAAAATCACACTTTGATATTTCCACAAAAAATAATAGTTCTCGCGTTCGCGATCGCCAACCAAAGAGATCGCTTTCGCCACAGAAGTTTGCGCTCGATCGTATCTTCTGAGCATTAATAGTGCTAATGTCTTGCCATAATTGCCATCTAATACTTCACCTTTGGCAATTGCTCGATCGAATGCTCCATTTGCACTCTCAAAATCTAGAATTCGAGTGAGTTGATTTCCATAAACTAACCAACTTTTGCCATCAGCTTCCGCTTCAGGTAATGCAATATTTTTTCTCATTACCTCGATCGCGATATTTCTATCGATCTGATTCAAGGCTGATGGATTTATTGTGGTAATTTTAGTTAATAGTTTTGGGCTGATTTTCAATTGGGGTAATACTCCCATCAAGGAGTTTATCGATATCCCCAAACTCCCACCTAGTTTCATTTCTTGGTTTGTTGATTCTGCTCTTCCATGAATCCCAATTAGATTTCCCTCTAGATCGAACACACCACCACCACTCATGCCTTTGTGAGTAATGCTGCCATAGTACATATCATAGCCATTATTAAAAGACAAATTATTTTGAGTAAATATTTTACTAACTTCTGGGCTGACAATATAGCCTGGATTGAATTGCCATTCCAAAATCGGGCTATTGAGTTCATCTTCTCGATCGGGAAATCCACCAACAAATGCCAGATCGTCATTATTTTGACTATATTTACCTAGTCGGGCGATCGGATAATGATGCTTACTATCAAATTTGACGATCGCCAGATCTACACCTTTAGCAACGGCGATACTTGTCACCTTTTGGAGAATTCGATCGGCGGTAATAATTTGATTATCTGTAAAATTTTGAGGGGGATTGAGTTCCTCATCTTCAATAACATGTTTGGCAGTTAAGACATAATAACTATTGCCCTTTTTTGCGATAATTACACCCGAACCAATACCGCCGCTATTTTCAATTCTGACGGTCATTTGACGCGCTCGATGGTTTAGTTTTGCCAGATTTCCCGGTTGTTGAATTTCTGGGACTATTAATTCATCGCTAGGATCGGCTAGAGCGCGTCTAGAGTCGGTGGGATGGCAATTACTCCGATCGGCGGCAAGGAGACTATTAGAGAGCAAGAGCGCGGCGAGTATGAGTATTTTCATCAGAGTGGGCGGCGATGAGTCTACTTTACAAATGGCTTATTAGCTAGTCTACCTAAATCTACTGACTTGAGAATATTTTTCCAGTCTTGTTGGATGGCTGGATCTTGAGATCGAGCCTGTCTCAGTGTTGCTAAAGTAGAGACAGCATCATACCATAAACCATTCTCAGCATAGAGAGCGGCTTGTCGATCGGCTGAGGCTTCATCAATTCGATCGTTTAATTGAGGATCCAAATCTACTCTTTGAATCCAACCTTTGACGGAAACTACCCGATCGCGTTGGCGTTTCATCGTCAATTTTAGTTCCCATTGATACAGCCTGTCGATGGCTAATGATTCACTCGTTTCGGGTAGAGCGACATTAATAATACCTGGATTTTTCGGGGATTCAATCGAGCTTTGATAAACAACTCTATCGACTGAATCATGTCGATCTCGGAGGACAAAATCGATCCTTGCGATCGAATCTCGATCGTAGGGAAGATAAAACCACAAATTCGGATGCTCATTCGCTGTTAGTCCCCAAACTTTGGTCAATTCGGGTTTGAATTTACGCGGATCGGTCGAATTTTTGTATTCAGGTACGAGTGCAATTAAGCGGCGATTGGAATTACTACTTTCATCGATCGGCTCTCTAGTCAAAATCCGACTTGCAGCTCCAGAGCGATTGCCAGCAATGCCCCGATTGGGCGGGAGTGGTGCTTTAAACCTATATCCAGCAGCAATCGCCGCAGTACTTTCTCTACCGATGGGTAGGGTATAAGCAAACATTGAAAGTGTGCCAATCGCTACTAAGATAGATCCAAATTTTTTAAGTGATTCGTTCATGATTCGATCGTATTTTTTGAGTTTGCTCCTTGTCGATCCTGATAATTAAGCTTAATATCCCTTTCGTAGCATTTATTAAAGTTTATAGTTAAGGCTAAAATAGAAACCACTATCTTGAATATTAGTGCCCCGATCCTGAAGATTTACCAGTGGTAAACCATAATCAACGCGAATATTCCATTGTGAGGTGGGTTGCCAGATTACACCCAAACCAATCCCCGCGAGGAAATTTTGACTGGGAAATTGGGTGTCGGGATTATTGGCTTGGTTCCACACCAATCCAGTATCGATAAATGGGGCGAGGGCTAGTGTTTGAGTGCCAGCAGCATCCCTTTGAATCGTAATCCGATTTTCCACACTCAGCCTGACTCCATTATCCGCCGATCGCACATTTTGGCGAAAACCCCTTACTGATTGCCCGCCACCGATGGCAAATTGCTGAATAGACAGCAGTGGATTGGATGCCAATTGAGCATCTAATTGAGCCACTAATAACTGGTTGGAATCTAAGACTTGCGCCCGTTGAAGCTGCCCTTGCCAACTGAAAAATCGACCATCGGGGGTTGGTTGCGGGTTAATCGTCGCCCCAAATATACCCACGCCAAAATTGAGTAAAGATTTCGCGCTCCAAGCTCCATTTAGCTCCCGCGACATATAATCTTGTCCAAATTTTAGCACCGTCGCCTTGCTCACCCCTTGTCCATCGGCACCGAAACTCAACGGTGTGGGCGTATTGCCAATGAAAGTCTCACCAGTTTGGATTGCCAAGCCCCAAGATAGGGCAAATTCCTCGCGGGGATTGCGGATGAAAGGTTGACGATAACTGAGTTCGTAAAACTGCGATCGACCGCGATAACCGCTATCCTGAAATGGGGGAATCGTAATTTGATTGCTACTGGGGGCAATTCGGGCTTGCAAGGTGCCTTGCATTGGATTGACGGGGATTTTGTAGGTAAAGTCAAAAAAGTCCGTGCCGCTCGAAAGTGCGTGGTTATAGGCGAGGTTCGCACTGTCCCCTTGTCCGACAATATTACGATACTCGATCGACGTACCGATCCGTTCGCCGCCCACACTGGGCGATGAGTAATTATCTGTCGTGACATCGATTCCGAGCGGATTAGCTTCGGTTACGCGCACATTTAGAATACTTTTGCCGATTCCACTTCCAGCTTGGAGGCTAGCTTCAACATTAGAAAATAACGGATCGGCGCGTAATAACCGCAATTGGTCTTCTAATTTATTCGCATTTAAGGGTGTATCGGTTGCCAGTGCCAATCTCGATCGAACATAATTGGGATCGAGTTTGACCAGTCCAGTAATATTAACTTGTTCGAGACTACCCTCGATCGATTGGAAGGTAATTAGTCCCTCTTTAATCTGACAGAGGATAACTCTAGATGTAATTGCCCCACGATCGAGATATGTTTGAGTCAAACGATCTGCGATTTTACCTAGTTCGCCAATCGAGATCGTTTTGCCGATCGCAGGTTGAGTAATTGCAGCCCAATCGCTCCGCGAAATTTCCAGATTTGCACTGTCTAAGACTCTAACCTTGCTCACTACCACAGATCTACGCGGATCTGAAGTTTCATTATTGCAACTGGGAGTAATGCTGGGTTGAGGTGGTAATATTTGCGCGATCGGAGTAGATTGGGGAAATGGATTGTTGGGGTCGGTTGCTGCTTGTGCTCGTAATGGTAATGAGATCGTCACAATTGCCGATATCCCAGAGATTGCCACCAATAAAGATCGTAGTTTCATTTGTGCTATACTCCACATCGCCATTGTAAGCTTATCATGACATCGATATCTCTCACAGCAGTTAATTTACTTGACATTGTTTAGTTGGAAATTGCTGTTCTAAAATTATTTACGATGGATGACTAAATTTTATTCGCGCTCTCGGATGGTAAGCTAGCTATAGCGATCCTATTTGAGCGGGTTCGCACTGAATAAAGATAACTAAGCGATCGTATAAATTAGTAGCAGGGCAATAACTAATTCCAACAGCCCGCTGTCACGGATGCCAACATAGCTTTCAATTCTAAAAGTATGTATACTCTAAACGGTTAAGATATGAACTTTCTAGAATTACCCCAGATCCCCGACTTCTCAGAGAAGCCTTTGGATCTGACTCCTAGCCAATCGAGTCGCAAAGTCTAATCTTTAGCCGTTTGCAGTATACCTCATCGCCACCCGAAGTGCTGTATCGATCGAGTTAAATATTACCCGATCTCAATGGCTAAATACTAAAATTGTTGAAGTAAGTAATTAATGGAGCGATCGTAGTGCAGTTACCAATCGTCAAGAAAAAATCAATCCCGTTCCTATGGGCATTATTATGTATATTCCCATTGAGCGTTAATGCTCAGACTGCCCCACCAGGAAATTCAAACAATCCAGCCCCTACTCCAACAGTAAAAGATTTATTACCTCTTAGTCCTCCGTTCAATGTCAATACCAATCGGACTCCCAACTCTAGTTCTAGCCCAGGAGTGAGAAATCCCGATCCCGATTTGACCAGAGTTTTTGGTAACTTACAGCAATTTAATAGTAATATTAACCTCGAAAAAGCCCAAATTATCCTCCAGGATATTCTGAGTAATACTGGAGTTAAACCCGCAATTATTTATACGGTCTTTTCCCCACCAAATCTAGCGGTTTTGGATATTGCCAAAGATCGTAACAATATCAGCGAACAAGCGTTGAATAATTTTCAACTCGAACTGATTATGGTGACACCTACAGGCGCACCAATCCGCAAAGCTATTCCCATTAGTCGCGAAAAATTACTAGAACTGGCGCAACAGTTTCGCGATGAACTCAGAAATGTCCGAGAACCTCAACTATTTCTCCCTACCGCCCAAGAACTCCACAAATTATTAATCGACCCCCTCCTCACTGACTTAAAAACACAGAAAATTCAAAACCTAGTTTTCATTATGGACAGTGGTTTGCGATCCCTCCCAGTCGCCGCCCTCCACGATGGCAAACAGTTTCTCGTCGAAAACTATAGCGTTGGCTTGATGCCTTCCTTGAGCCTCACAGATACTCGCTATGTAGATATTCGTAATGCTCAAGTATTGGCGATGGGAGCGGAAAAAACCCCAAATCAAAAATCACTAATAGCAGTCCCGATCGAGTTAGAAACGATCTCCACTAAAATCTGGAAGGGTAAATCTTTCAAAGACAACCAATTTACTGTCAGCAATTTAGTCGCCCAACGCGAAACACAACCGTTTGCAATTGTCCACTTAGCTACCCACGGTCAATTTGAATCTGGTGTGACGAGCAACTCTTACATTCAATTTGTCAACGAACGCTTACAACTCGATCGATTCAAAGAACTCAAACTGAACGATCGTCCCATGGAATTGTTAGTTTTGAGTGCCTGTAAGACCGCTCTAGGCGATGAAAATGCCGAACTTGGCTTTGCAGGTTTAGCCAATCGAACAGGGGCTAAATCGGCAATGGGCAGCCTCTGGTCGGTTGATGATGCTGGTACTCTGGGCTTGATGACTAGTTTCTATCGCGATCTAAAAACAGCTCCAATCAAAGCCGAAGCTCTCCGACAAGCCCAAGTTGATATGTTGCGGGGTAAGGTTCGACTCGAAGGCGGTAAACTAATTACGGCGAACGATCTCATCGATTTACCTGCTAAACTCGCGGGCAAAAATGTTAAGTTGACTCATCCTTTTTACTGGGCAGGATTTACCATTGTTGGTAATCCTTGGTAGGCTATACCATTTTGGATTTTGGATTTTGCGACTGAAATCACGCGGAGGTTCCCTCCGCGCTGGGCACTGGTCGGGTCACCCGCCCAGTTGGGGGACCCGCCTAGCCATGTGTTTCAGTCAAGACAGCGGATGCGTGAACTGTTCGGGTTCCCCACTGGTCGGGTCACCCGCCCAGTTGACAGTGGAACGCACCAAGCAGGATTTTGGATTTTGGATTAGGAAAACTAAGTAGATATTGCGTAGTGGGCACTGCCCACCATCTAGGTTTCAGGCATATTTATTCTACAGGAAATTGCATTTATCTACTTGCAAAATATCTGTTTTTGAGGTAATTGAGAATTTAACAAACGAATCAAAAAGTAATGGCTCAGTACAAACACGATCGCTTTTTCAAGTTCTACATCCAATCTTTGTATCGATCGAAAGGAAATACAATCAAAAATATTCAAATCCACAATAATGTTGGGTAATCGGGCATCTGCGCGGAAGGCATTTAGATCGATTCTCCACGGGAGAGGTTACGCCAATGAACAGTTGTCATCACCCGCTCAAACTAACAAAAATGATATAACATGTTTGAAGTATTGCGTCTATCTCAAAGATATTGCGGCTGATAGTTTAACTCTAGAGGAGAATGAATTTATGAAGACGATGGAAGAAATCGATGTTTGGTATGACAATCAGATGAATCAGGCAAAACTTGAAGGTGAGGAACGTCAAAAACAGTCGATCGCTCTTAAAATGCTGGGTAAAAATATCCCATTAGAAACGATCGCTGAAGTAACTGGACTCACAGTCGATCGATTACAAGAACTCCAAACCACACTAAGTAAAATCGATTCCTAAATTACTTCACAAACGATCGATCCGCTAATCCTTCTAAATTGACTGATTTGAGCATAGTTTGCCAATTTTCCTTAATTGCTGGATCTGTTGGAAAATCGCGGCGCAGGATAGCTAAGGTAGAGAGGGCATCGTACCAAAAACCATTCTCCGCATACAAATCGGCTTGTTGACTTGGATTCGATCGTTTAATTAGATCGCTTAAATTGCTATTTATATTCGCCCTTTGAATCCAGCCTGTTATTTGTTCTGTGGGTTGGCTTTTCATTGTCAGCTTGATATCCCATTGATACAACTTATCGATCGCTAAAGGCGTACTCGTTTTTGGTAGTGAAAAATTAATAATCCCGGCTCGTTTAGATGGTTGGATCGATGTTTGGTAAACAATCTGATTTGCCGGATTATCTCCACTGCGAAGGATAAAGTCAATTCGAGCAATTAAAACTGAGGAATAAGGAATATAAACCCACAAGGTAGGATGCTCGCTGGTAGTTTGTCCCCAAACTTTGAGTGCATTGGGCTGAGATGTTGCTGTCGAGGTAGGCTTATATTCAGGGACGAATGCTGTCAAATTGGGATCTTCGTCTCCTCTCATTTCCCCCAGAGTTGGATCTCGCTCGAAAGTTCTACTACCAGCACTAAACAGAATTCCGGTTCCGGTGCTGCCGCGATTTGGTGGCTTTGGTAGCAAAACTTTAACTCTAGCGATCGCTGATTCGATGGCGAAGCCTCTCCCCTGGAGAATCGTCAACCCAAAAGGTAGCCGATCTGAAAATACACAATACATACCTAGAGTGACTAAGATAAATGCAAATTTATTCAATAATTTATTCATGTTCTGAGAAGATTATTAATTTTCCAGGCGATCGCTGCGCCTAATTAAGGTTAAGATCCCTTGAGTACCGACGATCGCGATCGCCGCTGGAATTAGAGGTACCCAGTAACCTCTTTGCAACAGAGCCAAACAAGATCCCGCTAAAATTAGGATCGCGATGCCAGTGCCCAATCCCAAATAAAGGGGACGGCGCAGCCAGATAACCAAACAACCGCCACTCATCGCCCAACCCCAAATCCAAAGCGAATCTTGAGCGAAATTCCAATTGCCGATTAAGGCTCGCCCTTCGAGAGCAGCACTGAGCAATTGACTCACCATCTGTCCTTGTAATATGACTCCAGGAATTTCGCGAAGGTTCCCTTCCACAGTCGTGTAAGGAGTTAAAACATAGTCCTTAAAACTTCGAGCCGTGGTGCCAATTAAAATAATCCGATCTTTGATTTGCTCTGGGCGAAACTTCCCAGCTAATACATCTGCCATCGTCACACGGGTAGCCAGATCGAGTGGCGTTGGGGACGATCGATAGTTTAAGAGGATTTGGTGCCCTAATGCGTCATCTTTCTGATATCCCCCAACGTGGGCTTCGAGTGGCGCGAATTGGAGCTTGCCCAGTTTCCAAGCTTTTTGGGGCGTGAATTCCAAATTGATGCCCTGGTTCGCCAGATAACGCAATGCTAGTTGTACGCTCAATCCATAGGGTGCTTGGCAAGGAGATGAGGTTGGAGGTGTAAACGATAAATAATGACGGCGGATGATGAGATCGGGATCGCCAATCACATCGCTAAAGCCCAGTCTATCCAGGGGCATCTCTGGTGGTGGTGCAACACCGATATCGCCAGCTTCTCGACTGCTGACTTTGCAAACGCCGACGATCGAACTATCTGGATCTCGTAATTTGGCAACTAAAGCTGGATAGGCTTTATTTGCGGGGTAATCCCGATAGATATCTAAGCCGATGGCGATCGGTTGATGGCGTTGTAGTTCCGTCAAGAGTTTGTCTAGAGATTCATCGGAGAGGGAGCCGCGACTCGTCTCACGCGCCTGTTTTTGGGCAACGACATCGGCTTCTGTTACTTCGACAATTAGGATCCGATCGTCTGGTTGTTCGGCTGGGCGCAGTCGCATCAAGGTATCGTAGGTGGTTAGTTCCCAGGGTTGGAGTAGCCCAAAATACCTAATCCCGATCGTCAATCCGGTGACGGCGAAGCTGGTAGCGATCGCCGAGATCGCCCAGAATAGCAACCGCCGTTTTGTCTGTGGTGGTGCTGGTGGGAGTGGATCTGGTATTGCGATCGAATTGCCTTGCAGTGCCAACCAAGTTAGTGGGGGTACGGCGGGGTTTTGGAACACCACAGGCAACCAACTAGCGCAGGGAAATTCGCCCTCCAAGCCCTGCAAACTCTCCCGCGCTTGGCGGACGGCAGTATATAGTGGTGCGCCGCCTGCAAAGGTGCCTAGCAGTTGGGTGAGGAATGTCAGGGCGACGCGATCGGGTACGGGTTCGCGCATGACGATCGATTGGGGAATATGTAGTTGTTCCAATTCATACGCCAAACCCAAGCCATCACAGGAATTGAAGATCGCCAATTGCAAGCCCCGATCGATCGCCCGTCGCAATCCATAGCGCAACTCCTCGATCGTCAAACTTTCCCCCGCACTGAGGTGGATTCGCCCCTGCTGCTGCTCTGTATTGCTATGTCCGGCAAAAAATAATACATCCCAAGCCTGCTCCCACAGATGACTGTGCAGCACTTGGCGAGATGGTTCGACTAGAAATACTACGTCAGTTTGAGGTAAGCTAGCCAATAACTGTCGATCGGCTTCGATATCGATGCCCTGCCGATCGCCCAAAATTGCTAAAATCCGCACTTGATGGTGGGGTAACTCTGGTTGCACGATCGATTCTGGTGCGCCACCGATCGATAATTCGGCTTGAGGATAACGCTCGATAAAATCCCACAGATGCCAGGGTAATCGGTGCAGCCGAGGATCGTTGGTTCGCAATAATACTTCGACTGGTTCTTGTACTGTCAGGGTTTCGCGCAGTCTTTGTTCGATCGGTTGAAATTGCGCTGATGCGAGCCAGTTGGCGAGAGCTTGTTGTAGTTCTTTGGCTAATTGACGACATCGATCGCTTTCTGCCAATGTACCCAGCCGCGTACCGATATTTTCGAGAGAAATACGGGTAATCCCGACGCTACCGAGATAATGTTGTTGCCAATTCGTCAGGAGTTCGAGCAATTCGATCGCTGGTGGTAGGGCACCTGTAGCTTCAGTAAACACTGATGATAACCGTTTTTGTTCCTTATCGATCGGCCGCGACTCTGCTGCTTCACGAATCTCCAAAATCACCTGAAATCCGGCTTCTAGAGAGCCATCACAGCGCAGAATCGTACGTTTGCTCATAGCATGAACAGCTCCATCAAAATTTGCTCGCAGGGTTTTTGTCGCGTATAGTTAAGCACTCACAGAAGGTGGCACTGATATTCTTTACTACGATTGGATCTGGAATTTGATTCAACAGATATAGTTCATTCTCTCACAAAGCTTGGATCGAGACTAGTATTAAAACATAAATGTCACAGGTATAATCTATAATGACAACTAATTTTATTAGAGTAAAATATCGATTCGATGGCTATTATGTTATTAGTGAACGATCCGATCTAATTTGTTATAATTAGAGAAAATCCAAAATATGTAACAGCCATGTCAGAAGAAAGATTGGAACGCATCGAACAGAGACTAAACCATCTAGAGTCGGATGTATCAACTCTAAAATTAGATGTATCGGCTCTGAAGTCGGATGTCTCGATCGTCAAGCAAAATGTAAATGTTTTACGCGAGGATGTCAACGAGATTAGAATCAGAATTACTAGCCTTGAAGGTACGATCGTCACGGCTATTCGTGAAGGCTTTGGAAATACTCAAGCAAATGTTCAAGATGTAAGTTACGGTTTGGGAGAAAACGAACGTAGAACTAGACTTCTCAACCAAAGAGTATCTCGACTCGAACGACAAAGCAATGACGAATAATAAAAACCAAATGGGCATAATAGATATACCTCCTCTCGCCCCATTGGTTGAAAACCTGCCTTTGGCAATCGCACTATGTCAGAACTTAATCCCCACAACACCGATGCCATTTTAGGCGGACAAAATCCACCACCTATAAATGCAGCCGTCTTAGGTGGCGAGATTGGTAGAAAACAAAGATTGCAGCACGAAAAAGCGATCGCTAGACAAAACAAATTCTGGCAGAATTTTAGATCGTTAGATGATGATATTTTGCCAAATGGTCATACTACGATGTTTGTCGATCGACAGGTTATAAACTTTGAACTGGGAATGGAGATTCTCAATCCTAAAGAAGTTGCATACGCACTAAGAGTACCTAAATCTCATAGCATTGATGACACTTTATTTAAAGAAAAGTTATTGACTTTCATCCAAGATCCTAACGTAAGTCAAGTTGAAGCTTTGGTCATTGGCTGGTGTGGCTGGGAATCACTAAGAATGATGCCTAGTATTTTGGCTGAGAATAAACAATATTTAACTAACTTGCAATCGATTTTCTTAGGAGATATCGAAGATAGTGAGATGATGATATCAGATGTCCACCAAGGGGATATGGGTATATTTTTAGCTGCTTATCCTAACTTAAAAATATTACAAATCAGAGCAAGTAATTATGGATTGAGATTTTTTGAGGGCTTAGATGATATTGCATGGAGACATAATAGTCTCAAGTCTCTACTAATCGAAAGTGGCGGTTTAAATCGTGAGACGTTAGAAGATTTGAATCAGCTAGAGCTACCAGCATTAGAATACTTAGAATTATGGATGGGTAGAGAGGATTATGGCGGGACTTCTTCGATTGAAAATTTGATGCCAATTATTTCTGGCAAGAAGTTTCCAAAACTAAAATATTTAGGATTGAAAAATTGTGGTTATACGGATGAAGTTGCTTTTGAGCTAGCTAAATCTCCAGTGATGGAGTCACTACTTGAATTGGATCTGTCACTCGGCACTTTGGGAATAGATGGACTCGTCGCATTAACAAACTCTCCGCATATTAATGAACTAGATAGGTTCAATATTTCTCGTAATTTTCTTTCTCCTTTAGGCAGAAGACCTTCGTTTACTTACGAGCGTTATATTGAACTTTACTCAGAACTCAGTAATATAAAATGTGAGCTAATCATAAATAATCAGCGTGCAGACGATCCAAGAAGAGAACGCTATTGTACTTGTGGTGAATAACTAGATCGATAAAATTAAAATATGGCAGTATTATTCGATCTCGACTTCACCCTGATTGATTCATCACCCCTCGTCGAACTCCGTCAAACCAAACAACAACAAGCAGCCTACCAGATGATTCCCCAAATCCAACCTTATGGGGGAATTAACGAACTATTGCAAGCACTTTCAGCACATCAAATCCCGATCGCGATCGTCACATCCAGTCGTAAACCATTTTGCGATCGAATCATCACTCATCTAAAATGGTCGATCGATCTGTTAGTTACTCGTCAAGATGTCCGATTGCCAAAACCCCATCCAGCGGCAATTCTTATCGCCTTACAGCAATTGAATATTCAACCAGAAGATGCGATAATGGTTGGCGATAGTGCCGATGATATTAATGCCGCCAAAGCAGCTAATGTATATTCGATCGGTGCTCTATGGGGAAGTCCAACACCAGAATTATTAATCGCTGCTAATCCAGATCGATCGTGTCAGACGGTGCGGGAATTGCACGAATTTCTATTAGATAATTAATCACCTTATCCACAGATTCCTCGATCGATTCGCGATCGGTATAGCAGACAACTTCGGGATTTAAAGGTGCTTCATAAGGATCGTCAATTCCGGTAAAGTGCTGAATTTCTCCCGCCCTCGATCGTCGATACAATCCTTTAATATCTCGCGCTTCGCATACAGCCAAAGACGCATTTACATATATCTCTACAAATGCCCCAATTTGCTCCCGCAACTCATCTCTAATGTCTCTATATGGAGCAATTGCCGCAACTAGGACGATCGAGCCTTCTAGAGTCAATTCATGGGCGATCTTCCCAATCTGACGAATATTTTTGGCTCGATCTGCTGGACTAAAACCTAAATTAGTCGTTATAGTTTGACGGATGCGATCGCCATCTAATATTACTACTTCTGGATCCAATCTATCTGCTACCGCCTGACTAATTGTGGTTTTGCCCGCACCACTCAAGCCTGTAAACCAGATTGTTAATCCTTGTTTTTTCATAGATCGAGATTAGAAGCCTCCCGATCCAATTGTATAATTATAATTGCCTTTGCGTTTTTCACTCCCAGGCACCAATAATCTACCAGATAACTACAAACCATTAATTGCTGTCGATCGATCCTGGCGACAAATACTTGAGCAAATCCATTCCCATTGCCATTGAAGTTAGGGGCATCACCCTCTAAGATTTTTGCGACAGATTCATTCACTATACAATTATACAGTGGTGCAACTTCGCCGCGTTCGGCTCGATCTTGCTCTAGTTGCGCGGCTTGTTGGCGTAAAATTGCGGTTACTTCTGTTGGACGCAACTTTAAATTACGGGCGATTTGTTTCGGTGAGAGATTTAAACTACGAAGGCGACTAATCTCTTGGATCTGTTCGAGATTCATATGCAAATAAGAAGCGACGCGCTCTAGATTAACATCATTCCACACCCAAAATCCTCAAAATTTAAAAATTATTTACCACCATAGATGGTGCTTTTCAAACACAGAGGTACACTGAGGTTTTCACAGAGGTTCACAGAGGTAAATAATTCCTCTGTGAACCTCCGTGAGTCCTCCGCGTTCCTCTGTGTTAAAAAAGCACCATCTCCGCTCTAACCTTTAACACTCGCATAAAGATCTTTAAATAACCGCTGTTGCACGTTATGATCGACGATCGGTAATGGATAGCCGACGCGGTGACGAGTCAGTGGTAAAATTTTCCCATTGAGCAACAAATCGGTATCGATCGATTTCAATTCTGGTACCCATTGGCGGATATAATCAGCTTCGATGTCGAATTTTTGGGATTGAGTATAGGGGTTGAAAATGCGGAGTGGTTTGGGATCCATACCGCTAGATGCGCTCCATTGCCAACCGCCGTTATTAGCAGCTAAATCGCCATCGATGAGGGTTTGCATGAAGTATTTTTCGCCCCATTGCCAATTGATTATCAAGTCTTTGGTGAGGAAACTGGCGACTATCATTCGACAGCGATTGTGCATCCAGCCTGTTTGGTTGAGTTGGCGCATGGCGGCATCGACGATCGGATATCCGGTTTTGCCTTCACACCAGGCGGTAAACTGGGTAGGATCGTTTTGCCACGGGAAGTGTTTGAAGGGTTCTCGATATGGGCCGTCGGCGAGTGATGGGAAGTGATATAGTGCTTGTTGATAAAACTCGCGCCAGCACAATTCTTGTTGCCAGGTGGTGATGCCTTGCCGTGCTTCGTCACTATTGGCGGATGCTGCGGCGGTAATGGTGGCTTGCCATACTGTGCGAATCCCAATGGTGCCAAATTTCAGTGCGGCACTCATGCGTGATGTGCCATCGATCGCGGGATAGTTGCGTTGCTCGTCATAATTGTAGACCGATCGGTCGCAAAACGCAGCTAGTTGTTTTTCGGCGGCTCTAGTACCTGGTTCGAGGATGAGCGGTTCGTTCCAACTGGATCCCAAGTCTTCGATCGATGGTAAATTGACTATGAGTGGTTCGATCGATTCTGCTTCGATCGATGTGAGTTCACTTGCTTTGAGTTTGACTATGACTGGTGCTGGTTTGGCGAGACTATTCCAGTTGCGCCAAAAGGGAGTATAAACACTATATGGTCGATCGGCTCCAGTTTTGATAGTATTGGGATCGTGCAGTACTCGATCCCAATTAATATGTACCGTAATGCCTTGGCTTTCTAAAGCGGTGGCTACTTGAGGATCGCGCTTTTGGGAATATGGTTCGACATCATGATGCCAGTATACCGATCGCACCTTCAACGCATCAGCTAATTTGGGTATCCCCACCACTGGATCTTGATGCAAAATCAACAATCGACTACCAGCCTGCTGATAATCCGCCGCTAGGGATTTCAAACAGCCAAGTAAAAAAGCAATCCGCGCCGGAGCAATATCATCGCGCTCCAAAATAGCCGGATCCAGACAAAACACTCCCACCACTCTAGCATCTCGTTCGCACGCCTGCGCCAAACCAATACTATCGACTACTCGTAAGTCGTTGCGGTGCCAAAATAGAAGCAGATCTGACATTAGTGTTTTTACAGGGGTGATGGGTGAGGGGTGAGCGAAAAGTGCGGCGGAAACATTTTTATGGCGATCGAATACCGGACTGACATATACAATTAAGCTGTTGCAAACAATTAGCGAACTATGCCCTTAGATGTCCCCAGTGCCATTTTACAACGTCGATCGATTAAAAGTTTCAAAGCCGATCCGATCGCTCCAGAATTACTCCGCCAACTAATCGAACTTACTGTCGCCGCACCCAGTAGCTACAATATCCAAGACTGGCGCATCATTATCGTCCAGGATACCGCCCAAAAACAGGCTCTAATGGCTGCTTGTTTCAATCAACCTCAAATCGCTCAAGCACCGATAAATCTCGTCTTTGCCGCCGATATTAAAGCAGGTGAGAAAGATGTCTCGCCGATTCTCGAACAGGGTTTAAAGACTGGTGCTTGGAGTGAAGGTACTGTCGGTTATTTCAAAAAGGCTATTCCTGAATTTGCGGCGGCTATTGGCGATAAAGCACGGGAATATGCGATCAAAGATGCGATGATTGCGGCGACTCATGCGACTCTCGCTGCTGAGAGTTTGGGCTTATCTAGCTGTATGATGAATGGTTGGATCGAAGCCAAAGTCAAAGCCGTCATTGGGGCTGAGAATGATGCGGATTTGGCGATCGCATTAGTACTACCGATCGGTTATGCCGCCGAGCCACGCAAAGATCCAGGGCGGATGCCATTTGAATTCAATGTATCTGTCGATCGGATCGACAATCCTTATACTGGTGTCTAGTCTAAGATAGGGCGGGCTGTAGGGGCACGATGCATCG
>JANOPX010000107.1:0-12141 GCA_031422115.1 Chamaesiphon sp. VAR_4_metabat_408
CAACTTCCAAAATTTTTCGTCCACCATTCCAGCATTTTTTTTGACCTGCACTGTGTAGTTTTCTCTACTATATCGCTAAAAGTCTCTCGCCGCTACGATCCTTTCCCACATGGGGCTTCAGACTTAACGTGAAAAGTCAGAACACCTGCTACATCAACAAAGCCTTTATCAAGCTGCTAAAGCAGAATTACTCTCCCAGTATCAAGGGCAATATGTCGCCTTTGAGAATGGAGTAGTATTAGATAGCGATCGATCCGATCGAGTATTGATGCCTAGAATATATGCTAAGTATGGACACCGAGATATTCTAATTGAATATGTCTGCGATCCCGAACCACAATTATCTGTCTCTGCTGTATGTCAATCTAACTTGCATCACTCCAGCGTTGCTTGCTAGATGGATTTACAGATCTTGAATTTGGTTTAAAATTCGCAGGTTTAGATGCTTTGTTTGTTTTAAATTTCTTTCCAATGGCAGCTTCGGGCATTGATTCTAGCCATGAATATTTCATGTCTTGAATTTCCAGCTCTCGATCGTCCAAATAGCGATCGATTCGCTCGCATACAAAAGATTCAGATCGATCTTTTAACAGTTCATAAGCTGCATCGACGAGTTGAGATTCTGGATTTTCCAAGTATTGAATTATCAGATGCAATCCAGTATCGCCGTAATTTACCGCATCTTTCAATGCTAAAATTTTGACGGGAATGTGTTCGCTATTCAATCTGGTTTTAACACCTTCAAGTCCACCTAAGACGACGCTACCATTAGTAATTTGAGTTTGATTTCCCAATACAGCATCGAACTCTTGCGGTCGCTGGTGAAGCCATTTGGAACTAACATCGCGCTCTGACATAATTATTGAACCGATCCATAATATCTATACTAGATCGAGTTTATTGTGGGGACAGATCCCCGACTTCTCCGAGAAGTCGGGGATCTTGCAGTAATGGTAGTTAAACCCATCGCCCCACAACTACTCGCACCGTACCATCTTCCATTACTTCTTCTGCTTCGATACTATAGCCTTGAGTTGCGGCTGTATGCAGCAGCATTTGATGAGCATATTTTTGTTGAATTTGATTGACAAATTGAGTTTGATTAATGCCCGCGCCCCAAAAATCGGCAATGATTTCGTAATTATCATCGCCATCTTTCCGAAATCCTAGATCGTAACCATTATTCTGACGAATTACATATTCTGCATTAGTTCGATCGCCTTGATAACCGCGAACTTGGGTATTGGTTTCGACTTTATGCCCTAGATCGGCTAGCACATTAGCGAGGACTTCAGAGTTTTTGATTTGAACTTTGATAGTTGTAAAGTGAGACATAGTTATCAGGAGGAATAAATTTGTTTGATAGTTAGATAGTTCGATCGCCAAGAATCATCAACTTAAAGATCGGAATAAATACACCGACGGTAATGGCACTTAATAATGCTGTCACCAAAAGTGCGATGAGTGCCCACATCTGAGTTTTGTATGTACCCGTAATATCTCTCACATTAGATTCAATGTTCTCGCTCTTACTCTCCACTCTGATTAGGTGCTCGTTGATAGTTGCGATTTTAGTTTCTGTATTTTCTACCTTGGTTTCTATCTTGATGAGACGAGCATCAATATTATCTACCTTGGTTTCTACCTTGATGAGACGAGCATCAATATTATCTACCTTAGTTTCTACTCGTGTTAATCGATCGTTAATATTGACAAGTTGAGTATTAACATCCCTAAATCCATTACCGATTAGGGTAGAAAGTTCTTTGAGATCTGCTTCGGTAACGGTGGACATGAGTTAAACTCCTAATTATCACTATTATAAATACTTTTCCTCAATCCACCTCCAGATGGTCGATGCCTCTGTAATTCTTGATTTGGCGCAACTCTTCAGATAATTGGAGATCGATCGAAGCTGGGCGCGCACCCGCATTAGATGCCCATTGTTTGAGGGCTTCAATTTGGGGTTTGGCAATTGTGGCTAATGGTACGGTTTCTTCGAGAGCGCGGATGATATTTTCGGTGTTGAAATCCGCTCGATTGCCCGTAGTTCCGCTACTAAAAGCCTGCTGCATTCCTTCGGCGATCGCTTGTTCGATTTCTGCACCACTATAGTCGAGCGAATGCCTTGCTAACAATTCTAGATCGAATTCTCGCAATCGACTAGGGCGGAGTTTCTGTAAATGCACCCGAAAGATTTCTTGACGTTCGGATTCATTGGGTAAATTCAAGAAAAATATCTCATCAAATCGCCCCTTCCGTAATAATTCCGCAGGCAAAATCTGAATATTATTCGCCGTCGCCACCACAAATACCGGACTAGTTTTTTCCTGCATCCAAGTAATCAAACTGCCAAATACCCGCCGACTCGTCCCCGAATCGCCATCGAAACCACTACTAATATTCCCAAACGCTTTATCGATTTCATCCATCCACAAGACGCAGGGAGCCACCGCTTCGACGATTCTAATCATCTGGCGCACTTTACTCTCACTCTCTCCCACCAACCCGCCAAATAATCGCCCCGCATCCAATCGCAATAGGGGTAAACGCCACTCATGGGCGATGGTTTTGGCTGAGAGGGATTTACCAGTACCCTGAATTCCCGCCAGCAACACCCCTTTAGGATTGGGAATGCCATAACGCCTAGCTTCTTCGGTAAAGCTATCCTGACGGGTTCGCACCCACTGTTTGAGGTTATCCAAACCACCGACACTCTTGAGCGATTCGTGGGTGGTGTAAAATTCCAAAATTCCCGTCTGACGGATGGCTTGTTGTTTGGCGGCGAGTACTCTGTCGATATCTTGCTCGCTGACTTGTTGGTTGGCGGCGAGGGAAATGGCGAGTACTCGTTGAATCCGCGCTCGACTCAATCCCTGACAGGCTTTGACGAGTTGCTCTCTACCGAGGGGGGAGAGTTTGAGTTTGTCAGGTACGACTAATTGGGAGATGAGATAATCGATTTCATTGGCATCGGGAAGGGGAAAATCGATGGTGGTGGTTTCTTCGATAAATTCTGGCGGTACGTCGAGGGAATAGCTGGTGAGAATTAGGGTTTTGCGGCTGCGTTTGAGTTCGCGGGTGAGATTTTTGATCTCGCGGATAATGGGGATGTTGGCGGGTTGGAGGGGCGATTTGAGGATGGGGTGGATATCTTGTAAGACAAAGATTGCAGGTTTATCTGCTGGTGCTTTGGCGATTCTACCTAATGCAGAGATGGGGGAATTTTTATCGGCTCCAGTATCATTCCAACCTCTGACGATATCCCAAAATCGGAGTTCTCTGGCTGGTTGGGATTTATCGGCTACTTGGAGTAGTACGGTTTCGATCGGTTCTTCTTCGGCTCCGACGATATATATTAGGGGATACCGCGCTCGGAGCATGAGGTCTAGTTTTTCGACGATTTCTTGATGGCTGGGGGGGAGAGAAGACATTTTGGATTTTAGATTTTGGATTTTGGATTATTATTCCCGATCGTCAAGAAAACAGTATCACGATTGTTCTGTCTGTCTAATATGTTCATTCCAAGAGACACGCAACTCGAAATCCTATATGGCTAGGAATCTTTACCCCACTAGTTCGAGCGGCTGAACGACAATCATCTAACCAACTAAACCAAGAACCACCTCGTAACGTACTGTAATTTCTATAATGCAGACCATCTGTACATATTTCTGATACATTTCCATGTACATCATACAAACCAAAGCTATTGGGCGGAAATTTATCCACGTCGGTTGTCTGTGGTATGTTAATTCCTAATCGTTCATTTCTATAACGAAATTTGCTATCGTAGTTAGCTAAATCGTTGGTTATTGTATCACCACAATAAAACAAAGTAGCTGTTCCAGCTCTACAGGCATATTCCCACTGGTTTTCACTAGGTAGAACATAATTTTTTTTAGTCCTTCGTTGTAAGCTACTACAATAGGCTAGTGCCTTAGATAAATCAACTTGTTCTACGGGACGTTTATTACCTCTGAACTTAGAGGGATTCTCTGCCATTATAGCTTGATATTGTTCTTGAGTCGTTAGATGCTTTGCCATATAAAAAGCGGGTATATTAACTAGCTTTTGAGGTATTTTTGGACGTTTCATTATCTCGTTTTTATTCTCATCATCACTATTACTTACTGGCGAACCCCTCATATAGTTACCTGATGGAATATACACCATATCTAATCCGATCTCATTTCCGATATCTTCTGTGTAGTAAAATGCAGATTTTTTCGTGCGCTTAACAATCTCACCAAGATCGTTAACCTTTACTGTTTCAAAGCTAAATATTTTATGAGTCTGACTCAACCTATCCACTAATTCATAACTCATCCCCCATTCATTTGCTATTTGTAGTTTTGCGCCAGCAATACCACCACCCAAAACAGCAGCATTGACGGGTGGTGGAGTTTGTCCGCCTAAAATGGCATCGGTATTGGATGGTTGAAGTTCTGACATGGGTTATCTCGATCGAGTTATCCATATTATGCCCAATCGATTGCAAAACCTGACATGTATATACCCTAAAAGAACTGGAGGTGGGTGGGCTTTGGTTTAGATTGCTGGAATTTAGGATCTAGAATTTAGTCTTTCGTTGAAGCCCTCAAATAAATTTGGGGCTAAGAGCGAAAGTTCGTTTCAACGAACTAAGATCTCCGCGTAGTTATCTTTAGATAACTTTTGCTATGAGCGCAAAATTCATTTCAGCGCGGATGTCGCATCCCACCAATAACCTTCAAAGTGACTCAGTTGAAACCCTCAAATGAATTTGGGTGCTCAGAGCAAAAGTTCGTTGAAACGAACTAAGATCTCCGCATAGTTATCTAAAGATAGAGCACGAAATTCCATTTCAGCGCGGATCTCGATCGTACAGATAACCTTCAACCTGGCTCACTTTGTTCCAGCACTTTAATAATCTGTCCAGTAGCATGATGTTGTTTTTGATTTTTAACATACGCAATCGCCCATTCTAACCTCTGTTCGCCCAACGAAAACACGGCATATTCATGTTGCCAAGCAAATTTATAATTATGCTCGGCAAACTCTTGATTCAAATAATGAGAACTGCTACCTTTAATTCGTTTGGCAAAATCGGAGATAGATAGTTTGGGCGGAATTGAAACAATTAGATGGATATGATTCTCTATTCCACCGATAGCATGTAATTGACATCCTAATAAATCTGCTTTTCCTTTGATATATGGATACAGAATTTCTTCGTGGGCTGGGCTAATTAGCGATTGTCGTTCGTGGGTTGCCCAAACCAGATGATAAAAGAGTCTCCAAAGTGGCATGTTGAAAATCTTTGTGTTTTGGTTAATATGCCCTGGGATCGATCGGATATTAACAAACGTCCTCTGATGCGGATTGTGACACGGATGTCTTCGGTAGAGTACCGTAGGCAATTGCATTAATAGCCCTTGGAATTTAGTCTTCGGTTGAAGCCCTCAATACCCGAAAACCACTATTATTGTTATGGAAAGAACCAACGAGCTTGTGGTAACGCCAAGAACTACGACAGTATTTTGCAAGATAGTACCAAGAACCACCACGAAAGCTATGCTCTTTTAGGGTTTCATTTATCCACGCACTTCCATCAGTAGGCGCACCTCGATAGTCATCATGCCAATTATCTAAACACCATTCACATACATTACCATGTAGATCGTATACTCCCCAAGCATTAGCTGGATATTTACCGACTGGAGTGGTTTTGGCGAGGGGATTCTTGTAGGTATAACCATCATAATTAGCCAAGCTCATCGAAATAATTTCACCATATGAAAACTGGGTAGTCGTACCTGCTCTACAAGCATATTCCCACTGAGATTCACTAGGTAGGGTATATTTAGTACCTGTTATATTTGATAATTTCTGACAAAATTCCATCGCATCTTCCCATAAAACACATTCCACTGGATGGCGATCGTCTTCTGTAAATCCAGAAGGATTATTTCCCATGACTGCCATATATTGAGCTTGAGTAGTAGGATATTTGGCGATGTGGAAAGATTTGAGATTAACTTGATGAATCGGTTGTTCGTCACTTTCGAGATCGGAACCCATCATAAAGCTTCCTGCTGGGATATATACCAGATCGATGGTGATGTCATTTCCTAATTTTTCTGGATAATAAAATGCTTGTTTCTTGCTACGAATAGCAATTTTATCTCGATCGCTTATTATGACAGTTTCAAAACTGAAGATGTCATGAGTCTGAGTCAATTCATGTGCTAATTCATCGCTCAATCCCAACTCACGTGCCAATTTTCGTTTTGCACCAAGCACACCACCCAAGACAGCAGCATTTGGAGGTGGTGGATTTTGTCCGCCTAAAATAGCATCGGTTTTGGATGGTTGAAGTTCTGACATACCTGTAGGAAGATCGATCGGATTATTGTTATAATGCCCAGATGATTCGATCGATCTAAATAATCTGACAACTTTCTAACTTTTGAACGATCGCACCCAACATTCTACAACCCACCCAAAAATCACCTAAACCCCAACCTATCCAAGCACCATTGCGAGGTAAATGACCCCTCGGTGCATTGAGATTGAATTGCAGATCGTTCCAGTATAACCAATCATCATTAATACACCAACCTGTTGCTCTCCCAAACCGACACCAAGCATTCCAATCGGGTTCGGGTGTGCCGCCAACACTGCGCCAAATCTCTGCCTGAATGCTCAATCCAAATCGATCTTTGCTATAAGTCCGCCACAGATTATCGATGGTTCGCCAATGGAGACAACTAATTTTAGTTAAATCTTCTACCCGCAAAAAACCTGCGGTTTCTCGTTGACACAGCTCCAACATTATCCGCTGAGTCTCTAGATCTGCTGCTTGCCATTTTTGCTGTTGAAGTAATGGTTGTAGATCGATCGTACATCTACTCAAACTTCCCAAAACCACCCCATCTAATGGTGCTTGAGATCGATCGTTTTGCCCTCCAAGTATAACGTCATCTTTCTTTGGTTGATTCTCTGACATGCTCTTGATTAAGTAATAAGTAATAAGTAATAAGTATTGACATGGTTACTCAAAGGTAGCGTAAACTATGGTAACTAGTGGGGTTGGGTGGGTTTTGGTTGAGATTGCTGGAATCGATCGATGATTGTTTGCATAAACCCACCCCTACAGTCCCTGGTGATACCGAAAATAATCCAAAATCCAAAATAATCACTAAAGGGTTATAGTATCCTGAGAGAAACACCAACCAATCACCCATAGAACCACCATGAAGGCGCAAGTATTTCGGGGAGTCAATAATCTCAGCTATGAAGACGTTCCCGTGCCAGAAATGGCGGCGGATGAGGTGCTAGTGCAGGTTAAGGTAGTGGGTTTGTGTCAGTCGGATATCAAGAAAATATTGTATCCATTGTACGAACCGCCACGCATTTTTGGACATGAGACAGCGGGGGTAATTAGTCAGGTGGGTGCTGATGTGCGCGGGTGGGAAATCGGACAAAGGGTGGTGGTGATGCACCATATCCCCTGTATGCACTGTAGCTACTGTCTCCATGAGAATTATTCGATGTGTGATGTGTATAAAAATGTCACGACTACTGCTGGTTTTGCACCGAGTGGGGGTGGTTTTGCGGAGTATGTGAAGGTACCTGGGCATATTGTCAGAAATGGGGGTTTGATTCCGATTCCCGATCGAGTAACCTACGAGCAAGCGAGTTTTGTGGAGCCGACGAATTGCTGTCTCAAGGCGGTAAAAAAAGCAAATATTCAAGCTGGCGATACAGTTTTGGTGACTGGTGCTGGGCCGATCGGTTTGATGTTTATTATGTTAATTAAGCATTTTGGAGCGCGAGCTATTTCGACAGATTTGATTCCGGCTAGGGTGGAGAAGGCTATGGCTGTGGGTGCTGAGGCGGCTTTCGATGCGCGAGATCCAGATTTGACTGCCAAGATTAACAGTATAACTAATGGTTTGGGTGTGGATACTTCTATTATCGCGGTACCTAGCGATAAGGCTTTTTTCCAAGCGTTGGATTGTACGCGCAAGGGTGGGAAAATTCTGTTTTTTGCTGAGTTTCCGGCTGAGATAAAAATCCCGATCGATCCCAATATTTTGTATCGGCGTGAAATCGATTTGATGGGTAGTTATAGTTCTTCGTTTCGCGTTCAAGCTTTGTCGGCAGATATCGTATTCAATCATCGCATTGATGTGGACGCGCTGATTAGCGACAGGTACCAGCTCAAAGATCTCGACAAAGCCGTCGCTCAAGCCACCAAACCCACCCCAGAAACCTATAAAATATTGCTGTATCCAGATTAATCCCTAGGATTCGATTTTGCACTAGCTAGAATTACTAATTCTTCAACCCTTGGGTACCCACGAGGGGCACCCCTACAGGTCGATCGTGTACCTAGATTAATCGCTAGGATTCGATCTTGCACTATTAGAATTACTAATTCTTCAATCTTTGGGTACCCACGAGGGGCACCCCTACAGGTCGATTGTGGGGGATTCATCGTTGAGTGCAAGATATAGGTAATCCAAAATCCAAAATCCAAAATCCAAAATCCAAAATCCAAAATCCAAAATCCAAAATCCAAGTGACTCAACTAGAACTCATCTCCATCCCCGCCAACACCCCCACCCCAACAGGTACGATCGTTTTATTACATGGTTGGGGTGCGAATAATGAAGACTTGGGAGATTTAGCTCCCTATTTCAAGCTCCCAGAATATCAATTCCTGTTTCCTAATGGTATTTTTCCGCATCAATTTACCGAGGCAGGGAGAACGTGGTATTCTTTCACAGGCGATCTAAAAGTGACCGATTGCAGTGCGGCAGAATTAGCTACTAGTCGTCAAGTTTTGAGCGATTGGATTCAGACGCTACCAGAGAAAACTGGAGTACCACTCGATCGAACTTGGATTGCTGGCTTCTCTCAGGGCGGCGCAATGACCCTAGAGATCGGTCTAGATTTGCCTGTAGCAGGTCTAATTGTCTTGAGCGGTTACTTACATCTAGAGCGACCAAAACCCCTGCAAGATGGGCCACCTGTTCTCATCGTTCATGGTAGACAAGATGATGTCGTTCCTGTTGCGGCGGCGCGGATGAGTCGGGATAAATTGACTCAATGGGGAGTGAATGTCCAATATCAAGAATTTGACATGGGACACTCGATCGTACCAGAAGTATTGCAGGTAGTCAGAGAATTTGTCGTCAAAGGATAGGGAATCTATCCCGTAGGGGGTATTTGTGATAAATGACACTCTAGACAAGCTCTAGATACGGATTTAGTTAAAAAAATCAGTAACTTTGTCAAGATGTATTCAAAACAACACACGATCGATGATTTTTAGGGTAAATTGTTAAACCACAGGCGATTTTCTCGCCCCACGGCTCTACCGACGAGTTTGTCATCTCGATCGGCGGAGAGCATCCAGACATCAAGACAAACTCCCCCCTAGATCGGGCACCCACCATGAACAAAGCCTTATTGCCGATAGTTGCTTGTCTGGGAGCTACCACTGTTGTTTTGACTACAGGTACAGTAGCCAATCCAGATACCACCAAAGTTATTCCCTATCCAGAAGTCGTCAATCTCAAACGGGTACCAATCTTTAATGATAAAGGCATGGTAGCTCAGTCGCTTGACACCAAAGCATCCCCAAAGATTGCCACAAAAGCAGTATCTCCCAAGATTGCCGTCAAAGTGCAACCTGAGAGAATCGTCAAAGATGAAATACTTCCAGTGAAGATGCCTGTAAATAAACCACCAGCGCAGCATTCGGCAAAAAAGATGCGTGAATTGTTATTGGAGCATCAAGCCTTGGCAGAGATTACGGGGATTTGATTAAGTAATAAGTAATAAGTTAGTTTTTGAAACAGGGATTCACACCCCGTCTCAAAAATGTTACTTGGTAAGATGAGGATCTAGATTAGAATGTGACGATCGAGCGAATTGTGGTACCTTGACGCATCGCATCAAAGGCATCATTGATGCGATCGATCGGCATTACCTCACTAATCAGATCGTCGATATTAATCTTGCCTTCCATATACCAATCAACAATTTTGGGTACATCCGTGCGCCCTTTCGCCCCACCAAAAGCCGTACCCTTCCAGACTCGCCCAGTCACTAATTGAAACGGTTTGGTGCTGATTTCTTGCCCAGCTCCCGCTACACCCACAATTACGCTCACGCCCCAACCCTTGTGACAGCATTCGAGAGCCTGACGCATGAGTTTGACATTGCCGATACATTCAAAACTATAGTCAGCACCACCTTTAGTCAAGTCTACCAAATAAGGCACCAAATCTCCCTCCACTTCCTGGGGATTGACAAAATGAGTCATACCCAACTTTTCCGCTAATGGGCGTTTGGCAGGATTGATATCCACCCCGATAATCATATTCGCCCCCACCATCCGAGCGGCTTGGATTACATTCAACCCCACCCCACCCAAACCAAATACCACCACATTCGCCCCCGCCTCAACTTTCGCCGTATTAATCACCGCGCCGATACCCGTCGTCACCCCACAGCCAATCAAGCACACCTTTTCAAATGGTGCATCGGGGCGAATTTTGGCGAGGGCGATTTCGGGAACTACGGTATAGTTGGCAAAAGTAGACGTACCCATGTAGTGGTGCAACATTTGCCCGTCGCGCGAAAACCGACTGCTCCCATCGGGCATCACCCCACGCCCCTGAGTAAGGCGAATCGCCTGACAAAGATTGGTTTTGCCACTGAGACAATAATCACAATGACGGCACTCAGGCACGTATAAAGGAATCACTCGATCGCCCACTGCAAGGCTCGTCACACCCGCCCCAATCTCCACGACGACCCCAGCCCCCTCATGACCCAAAATTGCCGGGAATAGCCCTTCTGGGTCGGCTCCTGAGAGGGTATAGGCATCGGTATGACAGACTCCACTAGCTTTGATTTCGACGACTACTTCTCCCGCTTGAGGTGGTGCGAGGGTAACGGTGGTAATTTCTAGGGGTTTGTCTGCTTGAAAGGCGACGGCGGCTTTTACTTGCATGGGGATAAGCTGAGTTTAGTAACTTTTATTATGCTCACATCTTGCCCTCACCCCGCCAGAGCCTCCCGCTTGAGGTGGGGTGAGGGCAAGGGATTTCGGTGGCAAAATGAACTGTGCATAAACATATTTAGAGTACCCGTCTAGCATGGAATAGTTTTCTAGGGGGCATAGGTGCAATGATAATTGAAGGCACAGTGACGACAATGATTGCCGGGATGGGGTGAAAATATGCGATCGAAACAATCGGGATGAGATTGATATTCCTGGAGTTGCTGTTGGTGTAATTGAGCGATGCTGGCTAGTTTCTGCTCGACAGCAGTTAGTTTAGCAGGAGTGGCGGTAATTAGTTCGGATTGGGTATTTTGTTCGAGATTGTGGAAAAAAGCAACGGCGGGGGTGTCGGGGTAGAGATAACTACAGGCGAGTAAATAGACATAGGCTTGACGGCGATCGAAATTGGCGGAGCCTGTCTTAAAATCGATAATATGGATTTTATCATCAGCGAGAATGATGCAATCAAAAGCAACTAATAACTGAAACTGGTAAGATCCGAATTGAAGATCGATCGGCGGCGGAATTGGTTCGTCGCCGCGATTGAGGACTAGAATATCCTTATCTAGTAGCCAGGGTGCAACGCGATACCGTTGGAGGATTTCCATCACTCTGCGGCGGACTGGAGCAACCTCATAATGTAAGTATATGCGATCGGCAATGCGATCGACCCCCCGTGGATGTTTGAGCGAAAGCGGATCTTGATGAAACTCATACAACCCCTGTTGAGCCAATTGTCCCACTTTCTGCCAAACTGTGGTCACGGGTGGAATTGTGTCTAACTGTTTGAGACTCGATGATTGTCGCCATTTCCACCCCCGCTGCATCTCACAATGAGCATCTTCCCAACCAATAGCTGGCTCAAACTGCGACCATAAATTATAACTAACAAAGGCTCGATCTTTTAAATTCACAGTTTAACTTTTGTCATTAGGAATGAAGATTAAATAATATCCAGATCTGTAGCAAGTTATTTAATCCTCATTTCTTAGTGATATCTAGCGTCCTCAGTAAAGATAATGGCGACAATCATCGAGTCTCAAACAGTTAGACACAATTCCACCCGTGACCACAGT
>JANOPX010000108.1:0-7866 GCA_031422115.1 Chamaesiphon sp. VAR_4_metabat_408
AGGTAGTGTGGTGATGGTACAGACAGTCGATAGTATTCTCAGCTTACGGACTACAGTCGGCGAAACCGCCAAGAAAATGAAACGCTTGGGCGAATCTTCTCAGAAGATTTCTCAGGTGGTAGCTCTGATTGAAGAAATCGCTCTCAAAACGAACCTATTGGCGATTAATGCCAGTGTGGAAGCCAGCCGTGCGGGAGAGCAAGGGCAGGGCTTTACAGTCGTTGCCGAGCAGGTTGGGGCACTTGCAGAGCAGTCGGCGGCAGCAGCCCATGAAATCGCTCAAATTGTGTCAGCCATCCAACTAGAAACTCAAGATGTCGCAACTGTGATGGAGCTGGGTACATCCCAAGTGGTTGATAGTACCCGCTTGGTAGAAAGTACGAAGCAACGTCTGATTCAAATGTTAGAAGAGTCGCAAAAAATCAATAATTTAATGCACTCTATTTCTGAAGCGACAGTCTCGCAGTCTTCAACAGCCCAAGATGTGACTCAACTCATGCAGCAGGTGACAACGGCATCGGAAGAACGTTCTACCTTCTCCCGCGAGATTGCTTCCTCGATGCAGTCTACTTCCCAAGTTGCCAAAAATCTCGAAGAAAAAGTCGCCCAATTCCAGGTTTAAGTAATAAGTAATAAGGACTAAATTAAGATTTCAATTTTCCTTCAGCCTAGCCATCTCCCAGGTAGGGGCAATTCATGAATTGCCCCTACCTGGGAGATGCGGCTCGCTCAACCCTCGATTTGGCGTAGCCTGCCGTTGGTTGTGCCTACGGCGGATGTACTCCCCACACCCCCATACCCCCACTCCCCAACCTCTGTAATGGATAACGATAACAGAATCCCGCTTAAATTCTTGGATGAATCAGAAGATTGTTGCGATCGCATCGAGTCTACAGTACTCGGTTTAGCCAATACAATTCCCAATCCCCAAGCACTCGACGAAGCTCTTCGCGCCGCTCATTCAGTCAAGGGGGGCGCGGCGATGATGGGGTTTATCCCTCTGAGTCACGTCGCACATCAGCTTGAAGACTTTTTCAAAATTCTCCGAGTGCGGTATCATTCCAAATCGATCGGTACCGAGGTGGAAACCCTACTATTACAGGGGGTAGATTGTTTGCGTCAGGTGGGCGATTTGCACCGTCGATCGCAGTTAGTAGATGAGACTTGGTTGGCTACTCAGACACAACCGATTTTCGATCGATTGCGTCAGCATTTGGGCGATCTCCGTGCTGAAGATGAAGACGCGCTCATGTCTCAAGAGGGTGATGTCGATCCTGGAATCTTATTATTTGAAAGTGGAGTCAAGGAATCGCTCGATTTATTGGATGCTCAAGTTGAGAGTCTATCACCTAAACAACTCCGCTCAGAATTACAAACGACAGCGGAAGAATTGAGTGACTTTGGGCGGATGGCGAATTTAGATCGATTCGTCGATCTATGTCAGTCGATCGCAACTCAGAGTCAAAATACCTCTGAGTCCCAAGCCCTCGAACTTACACGCAAAGCCATCAAGGTTTGGCGCAAAGCTCACTCATTGGTACTATTGGGACGATTTGACAAAATACCCGATCGACTCCCTGGAGTGCCCAACATCCCCCAGCAGCTCGAACAGGGTGAAGGATTCAATCGATCGCTCTCTGGAGTGGAGTCGTTAGATTTGTCGCTATTGCAGTCAGAAATCACCAATCTCGATGTTCAGACTGAGGAAGACTTTACTTTTAGCGACGATGACATTCAACCACTAGAATTATTCAGCGAACTAGCCGCATTTGACAACCTAGAATTTCCCACTGACTTGAGCGCAGATGGGGACGATTGGGAACAACAGCCAGACATTGGCACTCTCCCCCTGCAACAGTCACCGCCACTAGAATTATTCAACGAACTAGCCGCATTTGACAGCCTAGAATTTCCGACTGACTCGATCGAGGTTGGAGAAGATTGGGAACAACAGCCAGATATTGCTACTCTCCCCCTGCAACAGTCACCACCACTCGAATTACTAGGCGAACTAGCCGCATTTGACAGCCTAGAAATTTCCACCGACTCGATCGAGGATGTTCGGGTAATTCAACCAACCGCAACCCTTCAACCCGTCGCCCCGCCTTCCCTTTCAACTTCCAAGCGTCAAGCTCAAACAGTGCGTGTACCTGTTGAGTACCTGCAACAATTTAATACCGCCTTTGGCAAATTAATTCTAGAACGTAACGCGATCGACTTACGCCTATCCGAAATTCAGAACTATACAGGCTTGATGCGAAAACGGATGAAACACTTAGAGTCATCCAACCAAGAATTGCGTCAATGGTATGATAGGGCGGCGATCGAAGCTCTAATTCCCACTACGGAAAACATCAACGCCCCTGGTAATCTAACATCGACAACTTCACGATCGCAAGAATTTGACGTACTAGAAATGGATCGATATAACGATCTTCACCTAGTTTCGCAAAATCAAATTGAAACGATCGTCCAATTGCAAGAAGTGACCGCTGACATCGAGCTGAGTCTTCAGGAAATGACTCGCTCTGTCAGTAGCCTAAATCAAACTACTCGCACCTTACAGGTCAACCTGACCCGCACTCAGACGATTCCCTTTGCCGATGTCGTCAAACGTTTTCCGCGTCTGATTCGCGACTTATCAGTACAGTTTGGGAAATCTGTCAACCTGACGATTCAAGGCGAAAATATTGGGATCGATCGAGCTATGCTGGAAAGCTTGAGCGATCCGCTGATGCACCTACTCCGAAATGCCTTCGATCATGGCATCGAAGATCCCGCAACTCGGATGGCGGCGGGGAAACCTACCCAAGGATCGATCGTTCTCACCGCCAGTCAACGGAGTGGTGAAACGATGATTACGATCGCTGATGATGGCGGTGGCGTGAAACTCGATCGCATCCGAGATCGGCTCCAGCAGATGGGTTTACCCGCCGCCGCAGTCGCAAAAATGCCCGAAGCCCAATTGCTCGATGTCATTTTTGAACCAGGCTTTAGTACCGCAGCCAGTCTGACAGAACTCTCTGGGCGCGGGGTGGGGATGGATGTAGTTCGCACCAATATCGAACAAGTACGTGGCAAGATTCAGATCGAAACTCAACCAGGCATCGGGACTACTTTTATTATCCGCGTACCTTTGACGCTTTCGATCGTCAAGGTAATGTTACTCGAACGATCGGGATTTGTTTTTGCAGTATCAGTAGATAGCATCAAGGAAATTATCCATTTCCAACCCGATCTCATCACCGCTGATGGCACCAAAATAACTTGGCAATCGCAAGATATCCCCCTAATTGCGTTAGAGCAAGGAATATCATTTGGTAGGAATAGTAGAACTTTTGGATTACCAGGAAGACCAACTATTTCCCAACCCACTGTATTAATCGTCGGCGAAAATAGAAGATCGATCGCTTTTTATATCGATCGATATTGGGGCGAACGAGAAGTTACCTTGAGATCGATCGATTCTCCCATACCATTAACTCCAGGCTTTGGTAACTCAATTATTTTAGGCGATGGTCGTCTAGTTCCGCTCATCGATCTAGTTCAATTTGCAAGCTGGATGTCATCTACTCCTGCTACTCCTGCAAATTCAACTCCCGTAATAGAAAAGCCTAACTATTCAGAAAATAACACGATTTTAGTCATCGATGATTCGATTAATGTCCGTCGTTATTTGGCGGCGATGTTAGAAAAAGAAGGCTATCAAGTCGAACAAGCTAGAGATGGACAAGAAGCAGTTGAAAAACTCCTCGCGGGGCTGGTAGTTCAAGCAGCAATTTGTGACATCGAGATGCCCCGTCTCGATGGCTATGGAGTAATAGAAGCCCTGCGATCGACCGAAGATTTTGAAGATCTCCCACTCTTGATGCTCACTTCCCGCAACAGTGAAAAACATCGGATGTTGGCGATGAACTTAGGAGCTTCTGCCTATTTCTCCAAACCCTATACCGAATCAGAATTATTAGCAACGCTCAGATCTCTGATTCAAGCAGCAGCTCGATCTCTGAGTTCGCTCATTTAGGAAAGGGGTCATCAGATGGGAGTAAAGTGAGGAAATGAAAAAGCCTACAATCCTCAAGATAGAAAGATTTGACGACATACCACTGATATAAAATATATGTGGGTGTCTTGGGAAGATATTTCGATCGCTTGACAAATAGCCGTAAAATGGTCAATAATGTAGAGCTAGTTGAAAAACAAGCAATTTGCGTGACTGGCGGAATTGGTAGACGCGCTAGATTCAGGTTCTAGTGTCCGCAAGGACTTCCGAGTTCGAGTCTCGGGTCGCGCATAGTTTGGTAGATAGTTATAACCTTCGAGCAGTTATCAGGTAAGTCTGGTAGCTGCTTATTAATTTTAATGGCTCGATCGTTAATCGCATCATGTTAAGTAGTACTCAAAATCCCCTCGTCAAACAAATTAGGAAGCTGCAAGGTGCTAAAGAGCGGCGGGAACAGCAGTTATTCCTCCTAGAAGGCACCCATTTGCTGCAAGAAGCCTGTGCTGTCAAATATCCCTTGATGACGCTGTGCTGTACTCCTAAATGGCAGGCAAACCATTCGGACTTGTGGGAGATGGCGAGCGAAATCAGCGAGAGAGTAGAAATAGTCAGCGATGAGGTGATGAAAGCGATCGCTACAACTATACACCCAGATGGAGTGATGGCGATCGCGCCTCGCCTCGCCCAAAGTTTGCCTACCATCCCCGCCAACCTCACCATCGTCTTATCGACAATTCAAGATCCTGGTAACTTGGGTACCATTATTCGCACGGCGGCGGCGGCGGGTGTAGATGGTTTGTGGGTGAGTCAGGATAGTGTAGATTTGGACAATCCGAAAGTATTACGTGCTTCTGCTGGGCAATGGTTTCGGTTGACAATGGGGGTGAGTGACAATCTCGCCCAACTCATCACCAATTATCAGCAGCAGGGAGTCAGGGTTATCTCCACTACCTCATTTACGGAAACTAGTTATTGGGATGTAGATTTACGTTCTCCAACTCTGATTTTACTTGGAAATGAAGGCGCGGGATTGAGTCCTGAATTAGCAGCATTGGCAGATCTTCAGGTAAAGATTCCGATGCAGCCAGATGTCGAATCTCTAAATGTAGCAACGGCGGCGGCGTTGATGTTGTATGAGGTTCGCAGACAGAGAACTTAAATTTGTGCCGATAATTTGTGTGGGCGGATGCTTTTTCTGAGAGTGTCGCTCAAATAATGTTCGTATTGAGGATAAACAGGCAATCTGGGCGATAATTCCCAGTTATTCCGAGCGAGTAATTCGCTCATTTTATCTAAATGCAAATGATGATAATTGGGATTTACTTCATCTTTTGGCACTATTCCCCCCAAATCTCTCGCTCCCGCAGCCAAACAAGCTAATAGTAATTCTGGCGAGGGAATCAAGTTTGGTGGGATTTGGATGGTAATATTTGCAGGTAATATTTGTCGAGCTAACTTGATTACTATTGGCAATCGATTGAGATCGAATCCTGGTGCGGATAGAATTTCTTGACTACCTGGACTATAGGGTTGGAGAATTACTTCTTGAATATGTTGCCAGCGATCTTGAATGTCCGCAATAGCTTGTAAAGTAACGCTCCAATCATTTTCAGATTCACCAATTCCCAATAACAGTCCTGTTGTAAATGGGATCTGTAATTCACCCGCCCAATCCAATTGTTGAAGCCTGGTTTCTGGTAGCTTGCTAGGCGACAGGCGGTGTACTCCTTCAAGTAAAATTGGATCTAGTGACTCTAACATCAAACCCATCGAAACATTCACTTTTGACAAATGTTTCATCTCTGCCCAGCTCAATATCCCAGCATTTGTATGGGGTAAAAACCCAAAATCTAGAGCTAATTGACATAGGTCATAAATTCGATCGATCCAATCCTGCCTTTGTACAGATTGAGGATGAACTTCACCGCTCAAAATTAAGATTTCACAGATACCTTTACCTTGAAGATCTGTCAGTATTTTCCTAGCTTTATCCGGTGTCAACCATTCATCTTCCCCTGGATTGACGCGAAAATTGCAGTAGCTACAGCGATTGAAACACTCATAAGTAGGCACGATAGTATGAGCGGGACTATAAGTAATTTGCATCTCGACTTGTTAAAAGTTTTATTATCCCCGACGCTTTATTATTCTGTTTGTTTACCACACTGTTCATTCGCACAAGAGACGCTAATTTGACCGATAGAGGCTTTTGCATCGTACTTTTTAGTCTTGAGGTACTCACTATTACTTTCGGGATATTCACCCGCAAAGGTGCGATTTTTGGGAGGTTTGGGGCGAAATGCTAAACCATTGGGTTGTTGCCCAAAACCGATAAATTCGCGAGACTCATTTTCCTTGCTAAAAGATAGTGTAGCATTACCATAGACTGTTGCGGCTTGTCCGATCGGCGTTCCTGGGCCAACACCCTTCTCTGTGCGATAATCGGGATTATCCGTCATCAGATGCTGAATCCGATCTTCGTTGGTAAATTTAGTCCCGGTTGCGTAAGGAATATAATATTGTACTTTACCAGATCTGGTGACAGCGATCGCTTCAAACCCATCCATAAAACTAGTTTTGACTTGGAAACTATATCCATTACCGAGCTGCTGCTTTAGCTCTTGATAAGTCATCCCAATTCTTGCCACTCCAATTCCAGTTGAGGTGATTTTCTGTGCTGGATTTGTGGGAATGTTCAGTTTTGCAACTGATGACTCTTTGGGTTCGATCGGCTCTTTTGTTGGTAGGATTGGTACTGGTGCAGGTGAAGTATAAATGTTGGGTAAATCTGTGGATTTAGTCGGAATTTTGGGTATCTCTGCAACTGGGGGTTTTAGGGGTGCTGGTGAAGGAATTGGAATTGGTGATAAATCGATTGCTGGTGTTGGAGCTGGTGTTGGTGTCACTGTTGGTGTTGGGGTAGGGCTAACTACCACCGTCGGCGGCTCATTTGAAGACGGGCAACCAGTCAATAATCCCATCCCTAATAGGTAGAGAGTAAGCCAAGTTATTCTTTTCATTACTACTACTCAACTTGTCAAACTACTAATGCACTTTAAAATCTAATTTTACCTCTAGTTAGGAGTTGATAGCCACTAGCAAATGCGAACATCGATACAAAAAATGTCCATAAACTTGTCGGTTGTAAAATCACTCAACCACTCAGAAAGACAAATACAATCCCAATTCCGATCGAAACCCAGCCAACATTCCCCATTGTCTCCCGCCACAGTGTCAGAGAACCAACTCCTAACATAATTGCTAAGACGGAAATAGTCGCTGGAGCCGATTGCCAAAAGGAATAGTAATAGCGGCTCGTAAAAACGATATTTTGACCTAGGAAATAAATACTCGTAATTATTAATGCTAAACCTAGTATGCTCGACATAATCTGGGTACCATAAATGCTTTTGTATTTATGGTACCCAGATTGCTAGATTTGCATATCATCAATTAACATCCCCAACGCAAAAACCCCCCTCACGAATGAGGGGGGTTTTATTCATCCTAGTTCAAACAGGTATTAACCGTTGATGGAAGGAGCAGTCAAAGCAACAGGAGTAGCTTCACCAGCAGCCAAGTCTAGGGGGAAGTTGTGAGCGTTACGCTCGTGCATTACTTCCATACCTAAGTTAGCGCGGTTGATGATGTCTGCCCAGGTGTTGATGCCGCGACCTTGGGAATCAACTACTGATTGGTTGAAGTTGAAACCGTTGAGGTTGAATGCCATGGTGGATACACCAAGTGCAGTGAACCAGATTCCAACTACTGGCCATGCACCGAGCAAGAAGTGCAAGGAGCGGCTGTTGTTGAATGATGCGTATTGGAAGATGAGACGACCGAAGTAGCCGTGAGCTGCAACG
>JANOPX010000109.1:0-11083 GCA_031422115.1 Chamaesiphon sp. VAR_4_metabat_408
GTTCCCACCAGTAGGGGCAATTCATGAATTGCCCCTACTGGTGGGAACCACATCGCCCAAACCCTTTTTCAAATATCCTCTAATTGTTAATTCATAAAAATTATGTTGTCTCTATTTGCTGCTGTAGGTAGTTTTTGCGTACAAAATGCGAATGCGGTCGCCATCGGTGCTGCGGGAATTGTCAATGGATTGCTCGGTAAAAATAATGCTGATAAATCTCGACAATTAGCAGTTCATCAACAGAAAGAGATTTCAGTTCGCGAAAACGAGCGATTGGAACTTCAGGCAAAAATTGAATACACTCGACTGATGTGTCAAAAGATTCAGCATCAAGAAAGTTTATCTTTTCAAGAAGAGCAACGGGCGATCGATCGAACAGCTCAATCCGCTCTAGCTAAATCCAATCAAGCTTTTCAAGAGAGTGAAAATGCCCTCAATCGCAGTCTCCAAAGGACAAACAATCAAGCAAACCTAGCAGTTCAAAAAGAACAACGGGAGATCGATCGAACAGCTCAATCCAATTTAGCCCAATCGAATCAAAATTTCCAACAAAATGAAAACGCTCTCAATCGCAGCCTCCAAAGGACACAACACCATGAAAATTTAGTATTCCAAAAAGACCAACGGGAGATCGATCGACAGTTACAGGTCGATTTGGCAGAGCTTGGGCGTGAATTTACCGAGCGTGAAAATGTTCTCAATCGGGATCTCCAAGTCAGACTAGTTGAATTAACTCACGCAGCTCAAGCTCAACAAGGCGAAATTAGTCGAGCATTTGCCGAGAAGATCGAAGTATTTAAAGCAGACTTGCAGAAACATTTCTTTGATAAACAACGAGATCTACAAATCGAGCTAAAAAATGTCGATGTCGCTCTAGCGAGGGAATTACGTCAATTCGACAGAGCAACAGCAATTAGTGTAGTTCAAGAACAAAAACGTCAAAATCAGTCACCGATTTGGTTGGTAGTAGAAGACTTACTCAGTCGGGGAAATACCCCAGGAATGTTACCTCTACATATCTTTTGTTCGCCGCCAACTATCGCTCACGATATACGCAAAGATACCCCAGATACCAAAGGTTTTCCCAATGTAGAACAGCATCTAGAACAAGAATTGCGGCGATTGTTTCAGCAATATGAAACTCAAGGTCGATCGACAGATTACCTAGCACGGGCATGGACGAGCAAACAATTTGGCAGTGAATCCGCCGCGCGGCATATCTTTCACACTTTGAAAAGCGAACCTACCCTAATCTTAGAATCCACACTCGATGGCGAAAATCTATCGATTAGTTTTGCATATTGGGGACTTGGATATGTCAAAGGGCGATACGAAACTGTGATGACTTTTTCTTGGTTGGAAGCTCTCTATAGTATTGTCAAAGAGCGTACCGAGATCTGGTTTGCTAGTCGCACAGCAGAAGGAACTACCGAAGCTGAATGGATTGATGATTATGGCGAAGAATTTGTCCGCAAATATCAAGCAAATCAGGCAACTATCGAACGAGAAAAACGCTGGGTAGAGCGCGGCGATGATGTGCGCGAAATGCACAATCGCAACTATCATATCGTACCGCGAGATTGGGACGAATTAAAACGACTGGTTTCGCTCTGTCACTGTACGATTGCTGGTTGGATTTCTGATGAATATTTCCTCCTGGATGTCAGCCCCAATCTCCGTCAATTGCCATTATTCCCCGATTTACTTCCTCAATTGCTCACCGGGATGAGCGAATCAACCGCACAGCAATTTATCGATACCAGCGTCAATGTTTATCAGGGATTGTATCAGCGGTTGATGGGAGAAATGCCCGATTGGGAAGCCGAATTGCGACTCGAATTAGCTACTTGTCTACTCAAACTCCCCAGCCGCGAAGCCGGAATCGCCCAAATCAATGCCTCCATCACCGCCTGGTTAGCCGCCAGAGGCATAGATTGGCAACCATCAGAGCCAGTATTACACCTCCTCGCCGCAGTTGCTCAACCCGAAGATGAGCCATATTTCCAAGCTCTCTACAATGTCTGGAAAATGGTGGGAATCACCGATGAAGTGAATATGGGCAAAGCTTATTATCGCCGAGGTGAGGATTTCTTCAAGCGCGGAAATTATTCAGCCGCCACCACCGATTTCGATCGATCGCTCCATCTAGGTTATGCTGAAGCCGCACAGGGGCGAAACATGGTACTCAGATTCCAAGAGCATGTCACGGAGAAACAACAGGAGCAAGCAGTCGCCCTCGAAACTCAGCGAGTCGAAGAATTAAATCGTCAGCTCCAAGTCGAGCAACAGGAAAAAGCCGCTCTCGAAGTCAAATTGCAAGAGCAAGCAAATCTATTCGCCCAAATTCAACAGCGATGGGATGCAGAGGAAGCAGAAAAACAAGCGAAATTAGATCGCGAAACCAAGCAGGGTAAACCCTTTGACTTTCAAGTCGTGGGAGTAAATAGTAGCGGTGAGATTATCCAGCGCGAACAAAAAGAAGCTCGCTCAATCGTCGAAAATCTCCCCCAAGGAGCCACCCTAGAGCGAGTCTATATCCCTGGTGGTAAATTCCTGATGGGTTCCCCCGATGGTGTAGGAAATGCTACTGAGCATCCCCAACATCAAGTCACCATCGCCCCATTCTTCATGAGCAAATATCCCATCACTCAGGCGCAATGGCGAGCGGTGGCTTCCTTGCCCCAGGAGCAACGAAATCTCAATTCAGCTCCCTCGCACTTCAAAGGCGATAATCGTCCGGTAGAGAGCGTATCTTGGCACGATGCGGTGGAATTTTGCGCTCGGTTGTCAAAGTCTACAGGGAATGTTTATCGGCTCCCTAGTGAAGCTGAATGGGAATATGCTTGTCGAGCTGGAACTACCACGTCTTACTACTTTGGCGATACTATTACCAATGAGTTAGTTAACCATAACAATAGCCGAAGTCAAACCACTGATGTGGGTATTTTTCCACCTAATAATTTTGGTTTGTACGATCTGCATGGAAATGCCTGGGAATGGTGCGCTGATATGTGGTCTGATAGCTATGCAGGTGCCCCTGTAGACGGCTCTATTTGGGAAAAAGGTAATAATAATCATTCTCCGCTGCGCGGCGGTTCCTGGAGCTATATTCCTGACTATTGCCGCTCTGCTGACCGCGACTACTGGACCCGCGACAGCGCGAGCAGCCTCATCGGTTTTCGGATAGTATGCGAGTGAGGGAGGACATAGTTACCCTTTTTTCTTTTCCCCTCTTATCCTTTTTCCTTCTTTCTTTTTTTTTTTTGAGATTTAGGGGGTACCACAAGATACCTCACGGACAATAACAGAACCCCGACTTTTTGGGAAAAGTCGGGGTTCTTGCGTCTCAATACATTTCGGTTAGCCACCGATTAAAATCGGGGCTAGTGATGCAAAGTCCGCCTACGCGGACTGATATCAGAGTAAATTATTAGGTTAACCGAACCGTATTTTCTTGCGTCTGACAAATCTACAGAATCCCCGCTATAATATAATTAGGTTCGCGAAAGATCAACTATTAGTAGGTCGATGCCTAATGAAAGAATTATCGGTTATCCAAAAGACATACGATCTCATCAAATGGTATGTGCCGATTATCGAGCGGCTACCAAAACTCCATAAGTTCACGATTGGCGATCGACTATTTCATTGTTTATACGATTTATTAGAGGGTTTGATTCAGGCAAAGTACGCCCGCAACAAACTATCGCAACTAGAAGCCCTCAATGTGCGGCTAGATGTCCTCCGTTACCAAACACGGTTATTATTTGAGTTTAATTTATTTTCCGACCAACGATATGAGTATGTTGTTACACTCATCGATGAGATTGGGATGGAAATCGGTGGTTGGCTCAAAAATCAACGCGGTAAAGTTCATTTAGCTGGCGGTTAAAACCGCGCCTATACAATCAAAGTCCGCACTTCGACAAGCTCAGTGACCACCTACGCGGACTGATAAATAGCAAGGGACTGTAGGGGTGGGTTTATGCTAATAAATATCGATAAATTCAAACAATCTCAAACAAAACCCACCCAACCCCACTAGCAGATCCAGAATATCAGGGATTCATTGCAAATAATGCGATGTCTAATCAATTTAGATGCGGGAGATATGATAATTACAGGTTATTAGTGAGGAGGGCGGGTTTTGATTTGGACATTTTAGAATTCAGCACAGGAGATCCCATAAACCAGCCCCTACAGTCCCTGATAATATATGAAAAGAATTGGCAATCTTTATCCCCAAATTATAGACTTTTCCAACCTCCTGTACGCCAGTAGACAAGCCCAACAAGGCAAACGTTTTCGCCCGAATGTCCTAGAATTCAATTACAATTTAGAGCGCGAACTCCTCACCTTACAACGAGAACTAATCGATCGAACATATCAACCTGGAATATACCGCACATTTCATCTCATCGATCTCAAAAGTCGGCTAATTTCTGCCGCACCTTATCGCGATCGAGTCGTCCATCATGCACTATGCAATATTATCGTACCAATTTTCGAGAGCACATTTATTCATGACTCCTATGCCAATCGAACTGGCTTTGGTACCCATAGAGCATTGAAACGGTTTACCAAATTTGCCCGCAGCCATGAATATGTACTCCAATGCGATATCCGTAAATATTTCCCTAGTATCGATCGGGAAATACTCAAAAATCTAGTCCGCCGCAAAATCAAATGTCCCGATACATTGTGGTTGATTGAGACTATTATCGATAATGGTAACGACCAAGAATCAGTAATTGAATACTTTCCTGGCGACGATTTGCTCACACCCTTACAACGTCCAAAAGGACTGCCGATCGGCAACTTAACTAGTCAATTTCTGGCTAATGTTATGTTAAATCCATTCGACCACTTTGTCAAAGAACAACTGAATGTCAATCGATATCTCCGCTATGTCGATGACTTCGCCTTATTCTCCGACGATCGATATTTCCTCGCCTATGCCCGCCTAGAAATCGAAGACTTCCTCGCTCAAATGCGCCTAAAAATCCATCCCATCAAAAGCCAACTCTCCACCACCAAAATCGGGGCTAGCTTTCTCGGCTTTAGAATATTCCCCGATCGAATTCGCGTCAAAAATACCAACTTGCATCGAGCCAGAGGTAGACTAAATCGATTGCGATCGAACTATATTAATGGTAAAATAAAGTGGTCTCAAGTAGAGCGTTCTCTCAATAGTTGGAATGCTCACCTCAAGCATGGCGATACATGGCGACTGAGACAACAGATATTTAGCGTTCTTACTTTTTGAAAGAATCTAAAGAAGGGGTAGACGAACCCGACTGCGCGGCGGCTCCTGGAACAATAATCCTGACAATTGCCGCTCTGCTAACCGCAACAACAAAACCCGCGACAACGCGAACAAAAACATCGGTTTTCGATTAGTATGCGAGTGCGGGAGCACTCTTCACCGTCAGAGTTGACAGGTGGGAATCTGTCGAGAGTGCAATGGAGAGTCCAGTCTATTCCTGTGAAGAAGGCGACAACCTCCAAAAATCAAACCAAATCGGGGAGCTTGGTAGGCGAAAGTCGAAGAGTTCCTCGATTTATAGGAACTGTAGGGGTTTTGTTTATGCTAATAAACATCGATAAATTCAAATAATCTCAAACAAAACCCACCCAACCCCACCAGCAGATCGGCAATATCAGGAATCAAAAATCAAACCAAATCGAGGAAATTGGTAGGCGCAAGCCGAAGAGTTCCTCGATTTTTAGGAACTGTAGGGGTGGGTTTATGCTAACCAATATCGATAAGTTCAAATAACCTCAAACAAAACCCACCCAACCCCACCAGCAGATCCAGAGTATCAGGAATTCATCGGCGATATGGTTAATTAGATTACCTCCGGTAGGCTACGCCAACGACAAATATCAATTTCGAGGCGGCAGATATGACATTGAGAAGCACGGGGGACAGATCCCCGACTTCTTCGAGAAGTCGGGGATCTTGCGTAATTCTAAGAAGTACAGTTTTTAAGCATTCTTAGTATAGAGGCAATTCATGAATTGCCTCTACTTGGCTCTTAATCCTGGATGTATTCGGCTCCACTCAATAGGGCAACTTCAGCGAGGACAAATTCTCGCCCTAAATAAGCCGCATGATTTAACATACTCAGGGGACAAGGTTGGGTTTGCTCGAATAATTTTACGCACAATTCCTTGGCTGTTCTCCCCGTAAAGAGGGTAGTATTAGTTCGGGTTACTTTGCCTTTGGCGGGGATGACTTTACCAGTTTCGGGATCTGTGGCAAGACCGCGATCGTCGATGGCATTGGTATAATGTTTGGCGCAGATGGTGCCAGCTTCTCGATCGACATAAATGATAAAGTAGCCATCAGGATCTAGGTCGATATGACGATTGGATAGTTCTTTATCGATCGCGGTTAAGTTATCAGTTAGCAATGTCATGATGATTACATATAATAATTAGATTTAGATCTAGGTTAACCGATTCGGCGACAAGATCGATCGAGATTGGTGATTTAATTCTCCCAAACTAGTCTATCCAGTTGGTTATTCGACGATTGGGATCGGCAAATTGTTGTCAGCCGATTTCATTTTCATCGGCAAATCTTCATTGATGGCGATAATCTCTTCCTTTTCCAACTCGTTGACTTCCAACAGATGATCGCGAATAATCCTGCCAAATCGAGGATGATAAAAACGATGGAGACTATAATTAGCCGTCGCTGGAAACCCTCTTCGTTTCTTGTGTTTGCCCCCCGCACCAGGATCGAAAGTTTTGATTCCATTTTGAAGTCCCCATTCGATCGGCGTATAATAGCAAGCATCGAAATGCAAGCAATCTACATCCTCACTACTACCCCAATAACGACCGTACATTCGATCGCCCTTAGTCAAACAAAAAGACATCCCCACAGGCGCGGGTGAATCCTCCCGATGTGCGGTGACAAAGATCGTTCGATGGCGATAATTTGTCGCCAATCGATCGAAAAATTCCGGCGTTAGATACTTACTCCCCCACCAGCCAAACTTATCGCAAGTATCGGCATAAAAGGCATACATTTGGGCAAATAGAGCGGGATCTATTTGCTCTCCCGTGACAGTATTGAGCGTCAAACCGACATCGCGGACAGATTTTCGCTCCCGCTTGATATTACGCCGTTGGTTGGCATTAAACCCATTCAAATAACCATCAAAATCCGTATAGTCCCGATCTTGCCACACGTAATTATGATTGATCCAAGTGGTGTAATTGTATCGCTCCATTTGCGATCGCCATTCAGGATCTACATACAAGAAATGACAACCAGATAGTCGATGGGTAGTACAAAATTGGTCGATCGCCCGTACCATCAATCCGGTAATCTCATATTCATCCTCACCAGGCGCAAACATAAATCGATACCCCTCCGCTGGAGTCACTGGTGACATGCCCACCAATTTGGGATAATATTTAATACCCATCCTCTGCGCCAACTCTGCCCATTGATTGTCAAACACAAACTCGCCATAACTATGTCCCTTCACATATAAAGGAGCCGCCGCAATCAATTCTTGCCCGCGCCACACCGTCAGATGATTTGGTAGCCAGCCTGTGTCGGCGGTGACACTACCCGAAAGTTCCATCGTCGTCAACCATTCCCACTCAAAGAAAGGAGTCTTCAATGGCATGGCGATAGCATCCCACGCCGCTTGAGGGATTTCCGCCAAATTATTAACCCAGCGCAACTGACAGGAAGATAGAGTCATGATAATTAGTTGTCGCTAAGAATGAACATAGGGGACTGAATCGCCCTACTATTGTAGAAAACAACTCAAATAGATGGGGAAATTGCCACTGTTTACAAGGGCGGGGTGAGGGCAAATCATACCTGAATTCAGCAACGCCTAACGCTCTACATTTGAGCATATTCTGGATATTCTAGTGGGGAGGGTGGGTTTTGATTGAGGTTGATGGCAGGATCGATCGTTGTTTGGATATTCTAGTGGGGGAGGGTGGGTTTTGGCTGAGGTTGATGGAACTATCGACAGTTGTTTGCATAAACCCACCCCTACAGGTGAAACTTGGCGCGTAAACTCGTTCGGGCAATCCAAAATCCAAAATCCAAAATCCAAAACATGACATACCTATTAGCAGGCGATATCGGCGGTACCAAGACTCTCTTGAGACTATTTAAACCCGACTCACCACAGAAACCAGAATTCGAGCAATCCTTTGCCAGTCAAGAGTATCGCGATCTAACGCCGATCGTCCAAAAGTTCCTCGAAACGGCTACAACCCAATTGGGACAAGAGATTCAGCCCGATCGGGCTTGTCTGGCGATCGCTGGCCCTGTTGTGAATCATACCTCCTACCTAACCAACCTCGACTGGCATCTTGCCGCAGATAGACTCGAACGAGAACTAAATATTGCCAGCGTCGAACTAATCAATGATTTTACCGCAGTTGGCTATGGCATCTCAGAATTGCCCCCTAGCGACCTGTATACCCTCCAAAAGGGTACACCTCAAGAACTCGCGCCCAAGGCTTATCTAGGGGCAGGAACTGGCTTAGGTGAAGGTTTTCGGATCGGCGATCTGGTGATGGCAACCGAGGGCGGACATACAGATTTTGCGGCGCGATCTGCCCGCGAATTTGAGTTTGTGCGGTATGTATGCGATCGACTTGAGATCGATCGCCTATCCTACGATCGAGTCATATCAGGGCGCGGCATCGTCCTCATGTATCAATTTCTCCGCGATACGACCGATCTTGCCGAAAACCTCGATATCGCTGCTGTAGTGAGAGAGTGGGAACAGACCGAAATTGCCGACCCCGCTGCTGCCATCTCGGTCGCCGCGATCGCCAAAACTGATGCCCTATCTGAAGCAACGATGGAGATGTTCCTATCTGCATACGGTGCGGAGGCGGGGAATCTAGCTCTGAAGATTCTCCCTTTTGGTGGAGTGTATATCGCTGGTGGCATCGCCGCCAAAAACTTACCTCTACTGCAAAATGGTACTTTTATCGCTGCCTTCAATCACAAAGGTCGAATGAGCGATTTATTAGCGAGTATCCCTGTCTATATCATTCTCAACCCTCAAGTCGGTTTGATGGGGGCGGCTACACGGGCGGTTCGATCGCAGGTACTTGGTACCGTCATGTATCAAAAATGACAATTATATACCCTAGCCGTACTGACTAAACTGCGAAATAGACAGAATAGTTGGGGTTAAATGTCCAAAACATTAAGATTGTCAATCACATAAACATTAAGAGATTATAAAAGTTATAATAAGTAGAGTGGTGCTTACAAAGGAGAGATATGTTTCTCAGACTAGCAAATCAACATCGAGAATTCGTCAAAGACTTAGTAATGAGCCTTCAAGCTCTAGCGATCGTCCTAGAACGGCGTGGCTACGAGGCTGCTTGCTATACTTGCGGCGACCAAATGAACAGTGCGAACTTCATGGTTAGTTTGACCGAAAATCATCTAATCCGGTTCCTAGTATCCGATTACGGGATTACCTGGACAGAACTACGCGACGATCGAGAATTAATGAAACTCGAAGGCGCGGAAGCAATCGCTCAACTTCAAGAACTCGCCGATCTACTCAAAATACAGCTTGAGTCTAATGTGTATGCTCTAGTCGGTTAATTCGGACAGATAAATTGGTGCGTGCTATGATGCCTTGCGCGAGTCGCAGGCTTATCCTGAGCGAGAACAATAGTCTCGATTCCGCAAAGCCTACGCTACGCGATCGGGAATGCAATTGCACCTATTTTTGCTCAAGTGGCAATCGTCCCAGATTCAACTACTTATTTTCCTGGCGGTACATTCATGATACCTTACACAGCCTCCCTCGGTTCGGGGTGGCGACACGAGTTCATCGAGACTAACAATATTCGCTTGCATTGCGTCACCCAAGGTGAGGGCGAGTTGGTAGTTTTGCTGCATGGGTTCCCCGAATTTTGGTACTCTTGGCGACATCAGATTCCCGCTCTATCCCGACATTTCAAAGTCGTCGTCCCCGATTTGCGGGGCTATAATTATTCAGACAAGCCAGTGAGTGGCTACGATATCGACACCCTCAGTAATGATATTCGCGGTTTGATTCAGTCGTTGGGCTATGTCAAAGCACATATTGCTGGGCATGACTGGGGTGGTGCCATTGCCTGGAATTTAGCTCAAAAATATCCCCAAGTACTCGACAAACTCGCGATCCTCAATGCGCCCCACCCTCAAACATTCTTGCAGGAAATGGGTAGTAATATCGATCAATTTCGGCGCAGTTGGTACATGCTAGCGTTTCAAATTCCTGGCGTACCGGAATGGTTGATTCAACAAAATCTCAAAAATTTTATTCTCAATGTCTTTCGTGGGCAAGCAGTACGAAAAGGAGCTTTTACCACTGAAGATAATCAAATCTACCAAGAAGCCCTAGAAAAACCCGGCGTATTAGCCGCTGCTCTGAGCTATTATCGCCAGTTGCTAGCACCCCAAAATTGGCTCCAAAACTGGAATAAATCGCCAATCCCTGTAACTGCACCAACATTGATTCTTTGGGGTGAGGAAGATAGTTTCTTGAGTAATAATTTGACTCAAGGGCTGGAGCGGTTGATTGAGGGGGACTTTAAGCTCAAGTTGATTCCCCAGTGCGGACACTGGATTCAGCAAGAGGTGCCCCAAATCGTCAATCGAGAACTTTTGGACTTTTTTCGATCGGTTAAAAGCTGAGTTAGATAATCCGTATGAAACTGTGCAATTAACCCATAAACAAAACCTGCCCAACCCACGAGAATATGTCGATCGCCCACAACCCAAATTCTCCCAACATGGATGTTATTTGTGGAGGTGGGCAGGTTTTGTTTAAATGTTGTTAGTATTTGGCATACATTACTCGCATAAACCAGCCCCTACAGATCCTTGTACGTTGGCGAAGCCTCTCCTTTGGAGAATCGCATTTACATATAACCGTAGGGGCTGGTTTATGCTAACTAATATCCCTGTGCAATTAACCCATAAACAAAACCAGCCCAACCCCACTAGAATATGTCGCTCGCCCACAACCCAAATTCTCCCAACATGGATGTTATTTGTGGGGGTGGGCGGGTTTTGTTTAAA
>JANOPX010000110.1:0-9055 GCA_031422115.1 Chamaesiphon sp. VAR_4_metabat_408
GCATCGTGCCCCTACAGGTTGCATCGTGCCCCTACAGGTTGCATCGTGCCCCTACAGGTTGCATCGTGCCCCTACAGGTTGCATCGTGCCCCTACAGGTTGCATCGTGCCCCTACAAGTTGCATCGTGCCCCTACAGGTTGCATCGTGCCCCTACAGGTGGCATCGTGCCCCTACAGGTGGCATCGTGCTATTTCAGGAATGTAAATTTACCATTAGCACCATCAGCATCCATTTTAATCTGCGCCACATAGAAATCTTTTTGCACGATTTCACCTGTCGGCGTAAATGAAATTTCACCCAGCGGCGTACTATATTTACCCATCAACAATTGCTTATTCAACGCTACCCGTAAATCGGCGATCGGTTGAGCATTAACTTTAGTGGTAGAATTTGTCCCAGAGACTGCCTTGAGTGCCTCTACAAAGACTTGTACCCCTGTAAATGCCTGGGCACTGAATTGGGGCGGTTCCTTCTTGTACTGAGCCATATAACTGTCTCTGAAGGCTTGATTGAGGGCGTTAGCTTGAGCGGGGTTGTAGGCTTGGGCGATGAGGATACCGTCACACAATGCCTTACATACGGGGAACAGGTTGGAAGTATTCAAACCGTTACCGCCGATGATTAGCCCCTTGTAGCCTAGTTCCCGCAATTGTCTGATTAGATTACCACCATCGGCGGCTAATCCAGACACGATGACTAAATCTGGCTTGGCGTTGATACCTGCCGTCGCTTGGGATTGAAAGTCGGTATCGGTAGTTTGGAATTTTTGGACTGTGGCGAGTTCTAATTTTTGCTCTTTTACTACCTGTTGGAAAATTTCAGTTTCGGATTTGCTGAAGGCATCATTTTGGGCAAAGAATACCGCAACTTTTTTGATTTTGGGATCGATTTTTAGGGCTGCTTTGACAGCATTTGGGGCGACTACAGATACTGGAGCCGATACCCGCGCCACAAAATCGCCAATCTCTGGAATTCCCTTAGCGGTATTGGATGGGCCGAGTACTGGTACTTTAGCACGATCGGCGATCGGTGAGGCACTAAAAGCTTGCTGAGACAAAGTTGGGCCGACAATTCCCACCACTTTATCGCGGTTAATTAGGGTTTGAAAGGCATTAATTGCCCCCTGTTCGTCGCCCGCCGTATCTTGCAAGATTAGCTTAATTGGGGTGCCATTGACACCACCTTTATCGTTAAAATATTTCTCGGCTAATTTGGCTCCAGCAACTTGTTCTTGCCCCAATAGAGCAACATTACTAGTCTGAGCAACGGCAATACCGATCGGAATTACGGCACTATTTCCGCCTGTACTGGGCTGATTATTACTTTGACCGCAGGCTATTAGCAGTGCGGGCAACCCTAACGATAGTATACACCGAAACCATGTCAATCTCCTCATCAGTATTTCTTTCCACTCGCGTAGTTTATCAATCGATCGATATATACCACAATTATCAAACTACTCACCTAATTTTTTAGATCTTCTTCCTCACATCCGATCTGGTTTCCACTCGGTAGGGGCAATTCATGAATTGCCACTACCGAGTGGAAACCAGATCGACTCGCACTTTTCAAACATTCTCAATTAATTTAAGCAACGTAACGACTAATCATTAATTGGGAAGACAACTTCTAATAATGTACTCACAGTTGGTGAATCATCATTAGTGCGCCAAACGATTCTCCAAAGGAGAGGCTACGCCAACGCCAATGACACAGGCGGGGTATTATCCAAGATGGGCTTATACGCAACTCCTTGACGTTGAATATCTTGAGTAGATTCAGGAACGATAGAGACTCCCATATTCGCCGATACTAGACTGATAATAGTTTGGATTTGGATACATTCCTGAACTACCATTGGGCTAAATCCAGCAGCTCGACAAATAGTAATAATTGGATCGTATAATCCTGGCGCAAGTTGACGCGGGAAGAGGATAAATGGTGCTGTAGCGAGTGCTGATAGATCGACAGATTCTACACTCGCTAATTGATGCGTAGCAGGTAAAGCGACAATAAGAGACTCCTCAAAAATAATCTCGACACTGACATCTAGATCCACAATTGGTGGACGAATCAAACCGATATCTATTTTACCTTCTCGCAACCAAATTAATTGTCGATCTGTCGTCAATTCGTGGAGTTCGATTTGGACATGGGGATATCCATCTCGAAACCTTTGCAGCATTAATGGTAGAATATTATAGGTAGCTGAACCTACAAAGCCGATCGAGATTTGTCCGAGTTCGCCGCGACTAGTTTTGCGCCCGATATCGATCGCTCGATCGAGGTTCTTCAAGATATTATCGACTTCAACTAGAAAGACTTCCCCCGCAGGAGTAAGCGCAACCGACCTTTTAGTGCGAGTAAATAATTCAAAGCCTAATTCTATCTCTAGTTGTTTGATTTGTTGGCTCAATGGTGGTTGAGCGATATGCAATTTTTCCGCCGCTCTGCCAAAGTGCAGCTCCGTTGCAACCATCCGAAAATAACGTAAATGTCGAAGTTCCATCAATAATCAAATTAATCTAAATGCTCGATCGTCAAAAAGTATACCTCATTACTAGTAATGCCGAAGCAGGTACATTAGAATCTTTACCAGCTACAGAAAATCTCGAAATCATTAGTAATGAAGACTTAACTCAAAGCGATCTAAGATTTTCAAGTAGTGATAAAGTCTGCATCGCTTCGGAAGTATCGATCGAAACAGTCGTCAGTAAAATGGACAACGCTGCACGTAAATCGACGATCGAAACCCTCAAAGATAAATATAGATTTAGAACAGCACTGGCGAATATTTATCCAGACTATCAATATCAATTTGTCAAAGCTAGCGAAATTAACAACCTAAACATAACCCAAAAATCTGTAATCAAACCAGTTAAAGGAGTATTTGGTACGGCAGTTAGAACGATCGATCGAGATACCGATCTGACGAACTTAGCAATCGAATTAAAAGCTGAACTTAGTAAAAATGCCAGCATCTTTTCTGATGGCGTACTATCACAAGAAGATTTCCTAGTAGAGAAATATATTGACGGCGAAGAATACGCCGTAGATATGTTTTATGATGCCGATGGGAATCCCTGCATTATAAATATCTGTCATCATCCCATCCCCGAAAATAGAGCCTACTTGCATATACTCTACTATTTCTCACAGGAAGTCTTCGATCGCATTTACACACAGGCTAAATATTTTTTCACCCAACTCAATCAAATATTGAACGTCACCAATCTTACCATGCACTGTGAATTCAAACTTGATGATGGTAAATTAATGCCGATCGAAATCAATACCCTCCGTTACGGTGGAATGGGATTTGGTAATATGGTTTTCCACGCTTTGGGCATAAACCCCTACACTTGTTTTCTCAATAATATCGAACCAGATTGGCAAACAATCTGGAAAGACAGACAAGAAGATATCTTTTGTTTCTTCATCGCTTATAATGGTGCAAATATTAATGTTAGTAAATACAAGCCAAATCGAGAGCGACTCAAACAACAGTTTACAAAAGTCTTGCTAGAACAATCCTTCGACTATCAAACCCAATTAACTTTTGGTATCTATTGCCTCAAAGAAACCAAAGAAAATCTATCCAATCTACTCAAGATTGATTTTGACAACTTTTTCGATCCGATCTAAAATATCGATCTTAATCCATAGTAAGTAGTAGCCACATCCCCGACTTCTCCAAGAAGTCGGGGATGTGAATTCACTAACATCTATCTACTAATTAAAATTTGATGAAATCCCCAACAATTCCAACCAAATCTGAAACATCAGATTATCCATCAACCGCACAAATCAAGTGGTTTCGTCAACATCTCTCAACTTGGGGAGTTATCCATCGACGTGACTTTCCTTGGCGAAATACCACCGACTCTTATCATCTCCTCGTCGCCGAATCCCTACTCCAAAAAACTGATGCCCAAACAGTCGCCCCAATTTACGAACTATTTCTAGAGCATTATCCCACTATCCGAGATTTAGCGATCGCCAACCTAGAAGATGTCGCCAAAATCCTCGAACCCTTGGGATTATTTTTTCGCGCCGAGCGGCTACAACAGTGCGCTGAAATCGTGCTAGCTCAGTATAATGGAGTCGTACCCGACAATCAAAAACAACTCCTAGAATTGCCAGGAATCGGCGACTACACCGCTCGCGCCATCGCCTCCCAAGCATTCAACCAACCGCTAGCTGTATTAGATGCTAATGTCGCGCGAATTCTCGAACGTTTCTTTGCTTTGCAAGGGGAAAGAGTAAAATCGCGGTGTAAAATTCTCTGGGGTGCAGCGGATTTAATAGCCCCAAAAAAAGATGTGGGTACATGGAATCTCGCGCTATTAGATTTTGGTGCGATGATGTGCAAAGCTCAAAATCCAGGCTGTGAAATTTGTCCGCTATCTTCTAGGTGTAAATGGAGTCATAGCCATTAATTCTATGGCTATAAATGCTCTGTGAGCAGTCCCCACTAACATACTATCGAATAATATAATATTTATGGCATATAGTAATTTTACACTGAGCAAAGTCAAGACTGATTTTGCGATCGCCACAAATGAAAGCCAAGATATCTTCGCAGATATTACCCCAATTCAACCTAGCGATCTGCTGATGCTAACACTCAAGGATCAGATCCCTTTAGCTGGTGCTATTAATACTGAAAAAGCCCGTTCAGAATTAGTCATTATGCCAATTTTGATGGAAGTTCGACGACTAATTGGCAAGCAAATTTCGCTTTTCTCTGGGAGTAGTTTTGAAGTCGATTCTAGTCAGGGTTTAGATGGACGTTGTGATTTTATATTGAGTCGATCTCCAGAACAGTATTATATCTCTAGTCCTGTTTTTGCGATTGTCGAAGCCAAAAATGAAAGTATTCCAAGTGGATTGGGGCAATGTATCGCAACAATGATAGCAGCACGTTTATTCAATCAAAGAGAAGGAAATCCAACTGATATTTTATATGGAGCAGTTACCACTGGTACAGATTGGAAATTTCTCAAACTTGAAGGACAGATTGCTTATATCGATACCAATGACTACTATATCAAAGAGATTGATAAAATCTTGGCAATCTTGGTCAACAGTTCGACTTAAAATGGTAGATTCGATCCTCAACCTTTCGCGCCTGCTTTCTTCAATACTGCAACTATTTTCTTCCATCCACCATTTTTTGCCAGACTGAGCGGCGTATCACCTTTATTATTTTTGACATTTACTTTTGCACCGCTTTTAATCAATAATTTAGTTACCTTGACATACTCATCTTGATAATGATTCGCCGTACATAAAGATGCAAACATTAATGGAGTACTACCTTTACTCGCTCTAGCATTCACATTCGCACCTTTGTCAATCAAAAGTTGAGTCATTTTTACTCCACCCCGATAAGTCAATCTTGCCGAAAGCATCACGGGTGTTATTCCATCTTCGCCAATTAGATTGACATTTGCACCGCGATCGAGCATCATTTTTACAGCATCGATCGACCCCGCATTTATAGCAGGATGAAGATAATCATTTACGTTACCACCTCGATCGAGAAATACCTTTAGTTTATCTACCCGATTCGACACAATATCATCAAATACTTCGTCTGTGGCTTCTGATTTAGCTTGATTAGGCGATTGAGCTACCGAGCGCGAATGAATCGCTCCAGGTGCAGCTAGAAGCTGTTGACTGATGAAGAGGGGAATGGCGATGACAATCAACCAAACTAAGCAGCGATTAGATTTTGACATATAGATGAGGGGAATACGGGGTAGAGACAGGTTAAGACTTTATAAGTATTAATAGTATGATTAATATATATTGGACAAGCATTTATATTCTTGTCTATAGTAGGGATACAGCAACCAAACCATCGATTACTGAAATAAATTAAGCGATATGGTAAATTTATGGTCTACTACCGAACACGCATTAGCCTATCTCGCCAAAGCCGATAGTATTCCTCATCGCACAGAAGGTGAAGCCGTCTTACTCGACTATATCCCAAAAGATGCCCACCGGATTCTCGATTTGGGTACGGGTGATGGTAGATTGATGGGATTACTCAAGATCGATAGACCCCAATTTACCGGAATTGCGGTAGACTTTTCTACAGTGATGCTCGAAAAAGCTAAAGAGAGATTCAAGGGTGATGATTCAATCGAGATTATCAGTCATAATTTAGACAATCCTCTTCCAGATTTAGGTACATTTGATGCGATCGTTTCTAGCTTTGCTATTCATCATGTCACTCACGATCGCAAAGCTTCTCTGTACGCTGAAATATTCGATAGATTAAATCCTGGCGGGGTATTTGCCAATCTCGAACATGTCGCCTCACCTAATCAGAAAATTCATATTCAGTTTCTAACTAAAATTGGTTATACACCTGAAGGCGAAGATCCATCGAATAAATTACTCGATGTCGAAACACAGCTCGGCTATCTCAGAGCAATCGGATTTGCCGATGTAGACTGTTATTGGAAGTGGTTAGAACTCGCTCTATTAATTGGAATTAAACCAATCTAATTTTTACACCTAAATACAAGGAATCATAGGAGCGGGTTTAGCTAGCGAACATAGCTCGTCCAAATAATTCTCGAACAAACCCCGCCTTCCCCACTAATATGTATTAAAGGTAAACTAGATTTATTTATAGAGGAAATCCAAATGACACAATCCCGATCGAGAGTATATGAATTAGCTACCGCATCATACAGTCAGGGCGACTATACTGGGTGGTTTGAAACCCTTTATGCAGAAGCTCAAGGAAATATTGATGCGATTCCTTGGGCGGATGCTCGTATCAATATATGCTTGGTAGACTGGATTAAAATATCTAGTCTAAACTTCCAAAATCTACAGGTATTAGTTGTCGGTTGTGGATTGGGTGATGATGCCGAATATCTAGCTAAACTCGGTGCTAAAGTAACAGCATTCGATCTATCTCCAACCGCGATAGATTGGTGTCATCAAAGATTCCCCACATCTAATGTAAATTATCAAACAGTCGATTTATTTACAGCTCCATTAGCATGGAAGTCTAATTTCGATCTCGTCATCGAGATTTATACCATTCAAGCATTACCCGCAAATATTCGCCCAACTGCGATCGATTGCATCGCTAATTTTGTTGGTAACAATGGTAAGTTATTAGTTGTCTGTCGCGGGCGCAATCCTGAAGATCCTTGTGAGAGTTTACCGTTTCCCCTGACTCAAGCTGAATTAACTAGGTTTACCACCACTGGCTTAACTCAAGTATCTTTTGAAGATTTTATCGATACCTCAGAAGCAAGTTTACCCCGCCGATTTCGAGTTGTCTATGAGCGATAATTTTTTTTAACCGCAGAGGCGCAGACATAAGAAAATATTGAAGTTAACACCCGATTGAGGATAATAAATCATGAAATTCACTAGGATCACAGTCGATTCCCGACAAATGGGTGGCGTACCTTGCATCAGAAGTTTACGGATTCCAGTTGCTACTATCGTTAGTATGTTCGCCGAAGGTATGACGGAGATGGAAATTCTTGCAGCTTATCCCGACTTACAATCCGCAGATATCAAAGAATCTTTACTATATGCTGCCCAACTATTGCAAGAAGGTGAGCTACCACTAGCAAGCTAATGAAATTTTAATAGATAATGCTTTATCTCCTCAAATAGCGATCGGTTTAACTCAAGCAGGATATGATGCTATTCATGTTCGCGATCTAGATATGAAAGCTGCTCCAGATATTGACATCTTCGATCTAGCAATTGCCGAGCGACGGATTATTATTTCTGCCGATACTGATTTTGGAACGCTACTCGCCTTGAGATCGGAAAACTTTCCCTCTGTGATTTTATTTCGACGGGGTATTTCACACATTCCGCAAACACAACTTTCGATCCTGCTACTTAACTTGCGAGGGTATCGCTAATTTACTAGAACAAGGAAGTATTATCATCTTCGATAAAAATCGGATTCGCACCAGAACACTACCAATCAACGGTAGTGGAGATAATTAAGTTAGACTAACTATTCACGATGCAATAAATTTCGATTATGAGTAAAAATACATTATTTGACAAAGTTTGGGACGCGCACACCGTCGCCATCTTACCATCAGGACAGACACAACTATTCATCGGCTTGCACCTCATCCATGAAGTCACCAGTCCCCAAGCTTTTGCTATGTTACGCGATCGAGGGCTAAAAGTCCCCTATCCAGAGCGTACCGTCGCCACCGTCGATCATATCGTACCAACAGAAGACCAATCTCGTCCCCTCGCCGACACCCTCGCCGAAGAGATGATGCAACATCTGGAAAATAATACCAAAGAGCATGGGATTCGATTCTACAATGTCGGTTCGGGTAGCCAGGGTATCGTCCATGTAATTGCCCCTGAGCAGGGGCTAACACAGCCAGGAATGACGATCGCTTGCGGAGATAGTCACACTTCTACCCACGGCGCATTTGGAGCCATAGCGTTCGGTATTGGCACCTCTCAGGTGCGGGACGTTTTAGCCTCCCAAACTCTCGCTCTAGCGAAATTAAAAGTCCGCAAAATCGAAGTCAATGGTACCCTCCAACCTGGGGTATATGCAAAGGATGTAATTTTACATATCATCCGCAAACTTGGTGTCAAAGGTGGGGTGGGTTATGCTTATGAGTTCGCTGGAAGCACTTTCGAGCAGATGGATATGGAAGCCAGAATGACCGTCTGTAATATGGCGATCGAAGGTGGAGCCAGATGTGGATATATTAACCCCGATCGAGTCACATACGACTATCTGGCTGGGCGCGATTTTGCACCCACAGCAGACTGGGATAAAGCTGTCGCTTGGTGGGAAAGTCTGCGGAGTGATAAAGATGCCCAATACGATAATATCGTCACCTTCGACGCAGCCGAAATCCCACCGACAGTCACTTGGGGAATTACCCCCGCACAGGGAATCGGCGTAGATGAACCCATCCCGACAGTATCACAAATGCCCGAAGACGATCGCGCCAACGCCGAAGAAGCCTATCAATATATGGATCTTCAACCAGGCGCAGCAATTTTGGGTACCAAAGT
>JANOPX010000111.1:0-6516 GCA_031422115.1 Chamaesiphon sp. VAR_4_metabat_408
AACGCGGAGCGTCTGCCTAAGCAGAGAGATAATCGCCAAATCCACGAATTTCATCTCAAGTAGATGAGGAGTTTGCGAGGGTTTGAGCGATCCGGTTTCCACTCTGTAGGGGCAATTCATGAATTGCCCCTACAGAGTGGAAACCGCAATCCGTATGGCATGTGAGATCTGTGGGTAACGCATAGCTTTTTTAAGGGGGGGATCTTCTAGGGTTGAGAATAAATTATACTTTTCAAACAGCCTCTAACACACCCTCCAATCTAGTTAGATAGCAAAGGATTCAGTGATACTGGCATCATCCATCGAGACGCGGATATTAAACCGATCGCCAGTACCCGCCGTAAAGTATACTTGGATATAGTCATCCATCACTGTGGAGCGACTTTCTGCTTGATAAATTTGTTCGCCTTCTTCTGATAATAGATTGAGTTTGACATGGGGTGGCAAACAGTGCTCGACACCGATAGAATAAACCCTGGTGAGCACGGCATATCTTCCACCTTGTAATGGGATTGCCGCTACCATCAAGCCAAGTTTATACCCTTGGATCGCCAATCCCAAATCTTTGATTTGTCGATGCCAATGTTTGCTATTTTCTGGTTCGATCGTCCATAAATATTCGATCGCTTTCCAGCGCAAAGTTTCATCATTGGTGTGCTGCACCAAATAAATTAGCAACCGTGATGGCGCGTCGATATGGGAAGGTAAAGTTACTTTTGGAATCGAAGTTTGATTGGCATATAGGTTATCGATCGTCCGCTGAATTTCGGCTCGATTGGTAGGAGAAGTTCCACGTACGCCAATTTTAGGACTGGCATAATAGCCTGGTAAAGGTTCATTTCGATCGAATATTTTAGTAACTTCCGTTACCCAGCCGCTATCGATTAAACCATCGCTGACATTTTCTATCGCTTTAATTTTTGAGCGAAACCAGTCGCTTATCATTGTAATTGACGAACGAGTATCTACATATATCTTCAAATATTCAGATCGATCGAGGATCGCCCCCCACTGCTCGAAGGGTAATACTAATCGAGGCGAGAATACCGATTGGTGCTGTTGCAACCTGTAGATCGATCTCTTTAGCTCTAGATCGGATAAAGTGGGCAAAGGAGGTATTTTTACCCGTGGTGCCAACATATTATTAGCAACCAAATCGCAAGTAACCCAAAGGGAGTCGAGATCGTTGGTAAGATCGATACCTGCAACCTCATAACTCTGAAAATAGCGATCTAAAGTTGCTCTCTCCAATAGGTATGTATGAGAGATAAAGCCCCATAGATGTAAAGAGTTGGATTCTAAATCGACTTGAATCGGTACATAATAATCAGCTACCCAATTACTCAAATTCACCCATTCTCGCTGAACCTCAAAGCTCATCAAGTCCAAGTTTAAACTGGGAATAAAAGCTACTCTTACTCCCGAAATAGACAATACAAACCCATTAATCAGATCGATGGTAAACGGCAAGAATAATCCCTGACTGGGAAAAACAGACTTGACAACTAAACCCAAATTTTTAAGATATTCGCTGAGTGATGTATGACAGAGCCGATTTAGCTCGGATTCACTTCGAGGTATAGCGGAATCGCCAAAGTCAGCACCAATCCAAATATGCTCTCGATATATCTCTGCTAATGATTGGATTTCTGGATTTAAAGTAACCATAAAATTTTAACCTAAATTAGACCACTTAATACTTGAGCGAAACGGGGGTGTTTATGTAGCTATAAATTGCTATCTTTGACGAAAGTACTGTGCTAATAGTTCTTCGATTGCTTTGAGTGCGAGGCTATTTTTTTGTTTTTGGCGATCGTCAGGGTGAGATATTTGTACATGGATCGAATCGAGCAACTTTAGATATATCTTGCCTAAATGCCTTGATATATATGGTTGATCTCTAGGTACGATCGCCGCAATATCTTTATGCTTGAGTTGTTGACAGTGACGAAGCTGAATAATTTGGACTGATTCGGCAGGTAAACTACTAATAAATCGATCGATCAGATCGAACAGCTCGGAAAGTATCGATGCCGATCTATCTATTTCTGGCAAAATATTCTCACTATCTAAAGTAATAAATCGAGAAACATCATCGGATGGTTCGATAATTAGATTGGAGTAACTCCGAATCAAATTACCAACTCGATCGACTATAAATTGCAGTCGATCGACATTTAGACTACTATCTATCGATCTTACTACATCTAAAATATCTTGCCAATGATTTAATTCTAACTTATCCGTACTTAACTTCGATCGATCCAAATAGATGTTAAAAACCTTGCAGACAGACAAATTCAATCCAATCTCACCCTCCGTGCTATTACCCAAAAGAGCCTCCCGCATCAACTTATAACTAGATCTTCTCACAACCCCCAGATTTGACAATCCAAAGTAGGGATGCCCATTCGCCCGCAGATCCGTAAAAGACTTATATTTAACCACCTTATAAGTCCACGCTTGCAAACCAACCAACAAATTAGCCTGGTACTGAGGATTAAACCCCTCTAGCAGACACTCCACACTAATATTCGGTGCAACTAGTCGCTCGAACAATTCTTCCGACTGTTGCGGCTTCGGCACCTTCTTCCAAGTATGGAGAGCCACATTAATTGTCATCCCGGCGATAAAATTAAACCAGCAGTTATCCCGCATCGGTGCTGGCTGTTTTAATGCCATTTGATACAAGTTATCGACTACTGTGGCTGTCAATTTATCATCGGCGACTAGTAATAGATCGAAATAATTATTAACTTCATTAATATTAACTAGAGATACTGTCGAGGTATCCATATTACCAGCTTTGCCGATCGTCCGAATCGCTTGTGGATCGCATTTCCATAATATATCTACATAACCCGAAGGATGCAATTGCCATCGATCGAGTACACTGTAAAATACGCTCAAAGGGTTGAGGGACATAGATTTTGCAAGGATAAATACCGATACTAACTATTACTTGGGCGGGGTTTGGTACTTTATGGCGGTTTGGTGTAGATTTTTTTTCGCTCAAACTGGAGCGCGCGGAAATATCCCACCCGATCGGCTTACAATAGCCTATATCTCTACCCGAATAATGTTATTGAGTCGATCTGGTTTTTATGCAACTATAAGTGCAGTTGAGACCGAATTAGTTGCTGCCACCCTAAATTTCGGGTGATTACGATATAGTCTTAGATCTAGATCGACGGTATCTGATTAGTTATTATATGCACCCAAAAATGCCTGGTTGGGGCGCGATTGCCCTTCTATTAATGTTTTCTACTGCTTGTGCGCGGCTGTCCTCCAAGCCTCCTTCAGCACCTGGGCAAGGGGAAACCTTCGCAAAGGGACGACTGGCGACAGTGTTGAGTCGGGGTAAACTGATTTGTGGGGTCAGTGGGGAACTGCCAGGATTTAGCTTTTTGGCAAAAGATGGGAAGTATCAGGGACTGGATGTCGATATTTGTCGGGCGGTTGCTAGTGCTTTATTTGACAATCCCCAAGCTGTAGAATTTCGGAATCTCAATGCCAAGGAACGCTTCACCGCTCTGCAATCGGGTGAGGTGGATATTCTCAGTCGGAATACGACTTATACGATGAGCCGCGATACATCTGTGGGGTTAGAGTTTGCGCCGACGGTATTTTATGATGGGCAGGGGATTATGGTCAAAAAAGCCAGTGGCATTAAATCCTTAGCCGATCTCCAGGGTAAAGCAATTTGTATTCAAACGGGTACGACGACAGAGCAGAATTTGACCGATCGAATGCGTCAGCGGAGGCTAACATATACACCAGTCGTGTTTGAAGATGTAAATACGACTTTTGCCACCTACTCTGAGGGGCGGTGCGAAGGGGTGACAGCCGATCGATCCCAATTGGTTTCCCGTCGTAGCACATTACCAAAACCTGACGACCACATTATTTTACCGGAAGTTTTATCAAAGGAACCTCTAGCTCCGGCGATCGCTAGCGGCGATCCTCGCTGGGGTGATGTGGTGCGCTGGACGATTTATGCCCTGATTGAGGCGGAGGAGATGAATCTGACTGCCAAAACGGTAACACAGCAGAGTACTAATCCAGATCCAACCGTGCGGCGGCTGTTGGGTTTGGAAGGGGATTTGGGGAAGGGGATGGGATTACCCAATGATTTTGCGCTGCGGATTATTAAACATGTCGGTAATTATGGCGAAATCTACGATCGGAATATGGGGGCGAAAACGCCACTGAAGTTGCCGAGGGGTCAAAATCAATTGTGGAATCAAGGTGGGTTGTTATATTCGCCGCCATTCCGTTAGTTGAGTGAAGTCGGGGGGATTTTTAACGCAAAAGGGGAGCTATGAGCGATCGAGTGAAGGCTAAATTAGATGGTGCGATTCCGGTGTGGCGGAGTCTGCGATTTTGGCGGAGTGCGGCGCAATTTGGGGCGGCGTTGGCGATTGCGATCGCTTTGGGAGTGTTAGGGGATAATTTGCTGTTCAATCTGGAGCAGATTGGGATTCGGCTGGGTTTTGATTTTCTTGGATCTCAGGCGGGTTTTACGATTAGCGATACGATTTTGCCCTATACTCCGGCTGATTCTTACCTGCTAGCTCTGCTGGTGGGTGTGGTGAATTCGTTGCGGGTAATTGGGCTGGGTTTAGTACTGGCTACGGCGATCGGCATAACGGCTGGAATGGCGCGGTTGTCGGATAATTGGTTGGTGCGGACGATCTCGCAGATCTATGTGGAAGCTCTCCGCAATACGCCCCTGCTGTTGCAACTCTTTTTCTGGTACTTTGCGGTGTTTTTGACTCTACCCAATGCGGCGAATCCATTGCAAATCCTCGGCTGGACGCTGAGTAGCCGTGGGGTAATGGGTTGGGGACTCCAGATGTCGTCGGAGTTTGCCTCGTTACTCGCGGGGTTGAGTCTCTATACGGGGACTTTCATTGCAGAAATCATTCGCGGTGGGATTCAATCTGTACCGCGCGGACAAGGAGAAGCGGCGCGATCGCTGGGACTTAAACCCTTGCCCACACTATGGCTCGTCGTCTTTCCTCAAGCTCTCCGAGCGATCTTACCCCCATTGGCAAATCAATATCTCAACCTAGCCAAGAACTCCAGTCTCGCAGTGGCGATCGGTTATCCCGATCTCTATGCCATTTCTTCGACTACTTTCAACCAAACTGGGCGCGCTGTCGAAGTGATGGCGATCGTCATGGTTGCCTACTTACTCTTGAGTTTATCAATTTCATTGCTCATCAATATTTATAATCGATCGATTCAATTAGTCGAGCGGTAAACGTTGATAGTTGACAACAAAGTTTTGAAAAGGCGATTTAACCCCCATTCGCGATCGTTAATTAACTAACCTCCACCAACATGACCAATCTAACAGCCTCTCCCCGCCCACCAGCCATCGATCGATCGCCCGTCCGGTGGTTGCGTCAAAATCTGTTTAACACCTGGTACAACGGCATTTTGACCCTAATCCTGGGTGGTTTCATCTTGCAAGTAGTGGTGGCGGGATTGACTTGGATTGCCACGAAAGCTAAATGGGCGGTAATTGGGGAAAATTTACCCCTGTTGCTAGTTGGTCGCTATCCACCAGAACAATCCTGGCGGCTGTGGCTGGTGCTGCTGCTGGCGATCGGGTTGCCTGCGAGTATCTGGGTCGGGCAACGGCGGCGATCGCCGAGCCTGGGCTGGATTTACGCCTGCTGTGCCACGATTGGCATCAGTTGGTTATTGGGTGGAGGGTTAGGTTTAGTCCCCGTTGAAAATAGTTTGTGGAATGGGCTATTACTCACCCTATTGGCAGCGAGTATTAGTACCGTACTGGCTTTTCCGCTGGGCGTATTGTTGGCTCTAGGGCGACAAAGTTCCTTACCGATCTTGCGGATCGCCTGCACGATTTATATCGAACTGGTGCGCGGGCTACCGCTGATTGGCATTTTGTTCATGGCGCAGTTTTTATTGCCATTACTATTACCTGGTGATTGGCGGTTGGATCGATTGGCGCGGGCGATTGCGGGTTTAATTCTGTTCAATGCAGCGTATCTGGCAGAAACAGTCCGAGGTGGTTTACAATCCTTACCACGCGGACAAGTTGAAGCAGCAAAGGTATTGGGTTTGAGTGCGCCATTGCGCTTGTGGCTAATTGTCTTACCCCAGGCAATTCGGATGGTAATTCCCGCGATCGTCGGTCAGTTTATTGCGATGTTTAAAGATACCTCCCTACTGGCACTCTTTGCCCTAGCAGAGCTAACCGGAATTGCTCGATCGGTTTTAGCCCAACCAGATTTTATCGGCCGCTATGCCGAAGTATATCTGTTCATCGGCTTAATTTACTGGATCGTCTGTTTCACCCTCTCCCAAGTCAGTCGTCAATTAGAGGTTAGGGGTTAGGGGTACCCCTGTTAAGGTGAGCATCCGTACTGCTTGAATCGGTTGGTTTTTACCAGTTCTTTGCTAATCTCCCCATCCCACAAACCAACAAGGCGGTCGGTTTCGTGCCGACCCCACCGTTTCAAGCCAAACCCTTTGAGGGGG
>JANOPX010000112.1:0-13311 GCA_031422115.1 Chamaesiphon sp. VAR_4_metabat_408
ACCCCTTCCCCCCTACATGAAATCCTACCTCGCCGCCGCAATCCAAATGACCAGTCTGCCAGATCTAGAAAAAAATCTAGCTCAAGCAGAAGAACTAATCGAACTCGCTGTTCGCCGGGGGGCTGAATTAATCGGGTTGCCAGAAAACTTCGCCTTTCTCGGTACCGAAGAAGATAAAATCGATCGAGCCGAAGATATCGCCACTCAAACCGAGAAATTTCTCAAAACAACCGCCCAAAAATATCAAGTTACCCTAGTTGGTGGTGGCTTTCCCGTTCCTGTCGGCACTGAAGGCAAAGTTTATAATACCGCTCTGCTGATCGATCCCAACGGTAAAGAGGTAGTTAGGTACGAGAAAGCGCATTTATTTGACGTAGATCTCCCCGATGGTAATACCTATCGAGAATCGAATACCGTCATGGCAGGATCCAAACTACCAGATGTTTACCACTCCGACAAATTGGGCGGCATCGGCATCTCGGTTTGTTACGATGTCAGATTCCCAGAACTCTACCGCCACTTATCCAAACTGGGTGCGGATATCTTATTTGTCCCCGCTGCTTTTACTGCATACACTGGGAAAGACCACTGGCAAGTATTATTACAAGCTAGAGCGATCGAAAATACCTGCTACGTCATCGCTCCCGCCCAAACTGGCACCCACTATGCCATGCGCCAAACCCACGGTCATGCGATGATTATCGGCCCTTGGGGAGTCATTCTAGCCGATGCTGGAGATGCTCCTGGAGTAGCGATCGCCGAAATCGACCCCAACCGTCTCGCCCGCGCCCGCGCCCAAATGCCCTCCCTCCAACATCGAGTCTTTTCTTAGGGGGTTGGGAGTTTGGAGTCTGGAGTTTGGAGTTGGGATTAAATGCTAACCTAACTTATCTATCCAAGTACCAACATTCCCCCGATCCTGACGTAGACTTTGGGACGAGATCGGAGACAGTCTTAACAATCCAAAATCCAAAATCCAAAATCCAAAATCCCAATGACTCCCGCTAATATTCAAATTGCTGCGATCGGCATCAGTATTTTACTGGCAATCATGATCTTCCTATTTATCTTTCGGATCGTCCTCACTTGGTATCCCCAAGTTGAGAGTCAAAAGTTCCCATTTAGTATCGTTATTGCCCCAACAGAGCCATTTCTCGCTCCTTCTCGCAAACTAATTGCACCCATTGGTGGTGTAGATATTACGCCGATCGTTTGGGTAGCAATTATGAGTCTAATTCGAGAAGTTCTCGTCGGACAACAAGGTTTGATTACCATGTTGACTCATTAGACTTCTGTCCGAAAGTCAGAGGATAGGGGATAGTGAATGGTGGTCAGTTCTATCCCAATACTTCTCGGTTAAGAAGTTAGCCGCCGATTAAAATCGGGGCTAATAATACGAAGTCCGCCTAAAGCTTTACTAACTTCTCAGTAAAGCTTTAGGCGGACTTAGCATCACTAGCTGCGACTTTAGTCGTCAGCAGTTCTTAACCGAGAGGTATCCACTATCCACTATCCCCTATCCACTATCCCCTATCCCCTAAAACACTAGTAACTTTGTTTTGATGCAAGATCTGGATCTATGTATCTTGACATCGATCGCAACAACCGCGCACGGTAATCTCATAAGTATTAGCTTGTAGACCCACTCTGAGCCGATCGAACTCTACCACAGGCAGTGTATCCCAGCCAATATCCTCGATCGATCCGCATTGCTGACAGTGAAAATGATGGTGTGGTTCAGTTTTGGCATCGTATCGCGAAACCCCCGCTTCTAGTAATACCTCTCGAATCAATCCCGCCTTACCCAAAGCCTGAAGCGAACTATAGATAGTTGCTTGGGAAGAGACAGGAAAATGCTGATTCAAATCCACCAAAATCTGTTCTACCGTGGGATGATCGGTACGGGAGAGCAAATTGGCATACACTGCAAACCGCTGGGGTGTTACCCGCAATCCGTGGGTTTTGAGCGTTTGGATAATCTCGGCTGTGGATGGCTGAAGCATTGCTACTGTCTAAAGACTAGGGATAACGATTGTAGCCTACAATTAGAATACCCGACTTTCCAGAACATTACCTGAAAATTAATTATTCTTAATTCGGAATGGTTATCACCATTGACTTATTCCTAGATTAGAATTATTCTGAGATGTGTAAGTCTAATCGTCCCCCTGTGGATATTAAAGCTAAATAGTAGGAGCAAATCATGGCTGCGATCGAACAAGTCCCACAAGTTACGTTCAAAACCCGCGTCCGCGATGAATCCATTGGCGGTGATAACCCTTTTAAATGGCAAGACGTAACGACCAAAGAAATCTTTGCTGGTAAAAAGATTGTAGTATTCTCCTTACCTGGAGCCTTTACGCCTACCTGCTCAACCAGTCACCTTCCTCGCTACGAAGCATTATACGCCGATCTCAAAGCCCTAGGCGTTGATGAGATTTATTGCTTGTCTGTCAATGATGCCTTCGTGATGTACCAATGGGGCAAAAATATGGGCGCGAAGAACGTCAAATTACTGCCCGATGGTAACGGCGAATTTAGTCGTAAAATGGGCATGTTAGTCGAAAAATCTAACTTGGGATTTGGCTTGCGCTCCTGGCGGTATTCGATGGTTGTCAATGATGGCAAAATCGATAAAGTATTCGCAGAAGCAGGTTACAGCGACAATTGCGAAACCGATCCTTTTGAAGTTTCTGACGCTGACACCATGTTAGCTTATTTGAAAGGTAGTAAATAGTCTTAGAGTGGGGAGTGGGGAGTGGGGAGTGAATGGTGTACTAAATAATCCCCCAACTCCCAACCCTCAACCCCCAACCCCCAACTCCCAACCCCCAACTCCCAACCCCCAACCCCTAACCCCCAACTCCCAACTCCCAACTTCCAACCCCCAACTCCTATGACCTACGACTTCGACCTATTTGTAATTGGTGGCGGTTCCGGTGGAATTGCCACAGCCAGACGCGCCGCCGAATATGGTGCAAAAGTTGGTGTTGCTGAATATGACAGATTGGGCGGTACTTGCGTCAATCGTGGCTGTATTCCCAAGAAATTAATGGTGTATGCTTCTCACTTTCCTGAGTTGTTTACCGATGCAGAAGGTTATGGCTGGAGTGCAGTCAAAAGCCAGCTAGACTGGCCGAAAATGATGGCAGCGGTGAATAACGAGGTCATTCGGTTAAATGGCATTTACCAGGGGATGTTGGAAAAGTCCAAGGTGGAAACGATCCACGAAAGAGGCAAGTTTATCGACCATCATACAATTCAGGTGGGCGATCGAACTATTACTGCCGAGCGAATTTTGATTGCAGTGGGTGGTACTCCCGTACGTCCAGATATCCCAGGTATCGAACATGCGATCGTCTCGGATGATATATTTAATCTGCCCACCCAACCCAAGAAGATGGTTATTCTGGGTGCTGGTTATATTGGGTGTGAATTTGCGGCGATTATGAATGGGTTGGGTACAGAAGTTATCCAGATTATTCGCCCAGATCTGATTTTACGCAGTTTCGATCGCGATTTGCGCGAGGCTGTACAGGCAGGGATGATCCATCATGGTATAAAAATTATCAATCATGCTCAGGATTTGTCGATCGCCAAAACCGATACAGGTGTCAGTGTAACTGTTACCACCAAAGATGGTCAATCGACAATCTTCGCTGATGCCGTCAGTTTAGCAGCTTTGGGTCGAAAACCCAATACAGCTAATTTGGGACTAGAAAATGTCGATGTCAAAACCCATAATGGGGTAATCTTAGTCGATGAATTTAGTCAGACTAACGTACCCAATATTTACTCTGTCGGCGATTGTACTGATAACATTCAACTGACACCAGTAGCAGTCAATGAAGGTCGCGCTTTTGCCGATACAATGTATGGGAATAAACCCCGTCAGATGAGCTATGCGGACATTCCGACAGCCATCTTTACCACCCCCGAAGCAGCAACCGTCGGCTTAACAGAAGAAGAAGCAAGAGAAATGCACGGCGACGCAATTAAAATCTATCGGAGTAGTTTTCGACCGATGTATTATGTATTGCCAAATAAACAGGAAAAAACCCTGATGAAACTGGTAGTATGTACCGATACCGATCGAATCGTCGGCGCACACATGGTCGGAGATCATGCCGCAGAAATCATTCAAGGTGTCGCGATCGCCGTTAAAATGGGTGCAACCAAAGCTGATTTTGATGCCACTGTCGGTATTCACCCCAGTTCCGCCGAAGAATTTGTCACCATGCGATAAATCACAAGAAACCTACCCTCCTCACCAGAATAACCAGAATATGATGAAATGTAGAGCGTTATTCCTGGGGAGGGCGGGTTTTGATTTGGATATTTTAGTTATTGCCCAAATATGCTAGCTAAACCCGCCCCTCCAGACATTCTTTTCAAATGATTTATTTTGGCGCGGTTTTAACCAAAACTCACCAAACCTCAGCATTCATCACTCAACAAAGAGCAGGGGTTTAAATCCCCCACCTGTTAGGTGGATTGGTTTTTAGGGTGGGGTCTAAATCCCCATCCTAAAAACCCAATTCTCAATTCTCAATTCTCAATTCATTTAATCGCTACTTTCTGCACCAAACTAGCCTGCAACATGGGTGTCTGACTCACTGATTGATTCGCGAGATTCAAGAGTGGATTGGAGAGAATACCCGCGAGGGAAGTAGCGATGAGTGTGACTATAGTAGCAACTTGGAGCGAGCGCATTCCCGGCATATTCCAGTTGATGGGTGGATAATCTTTAATTGCATCTGACATTTCTTGGGGTTCTTTGACTACCATCATCTTGACGACGCGGAGGTAGTAATAAATCGACACCACACTAGCAACTAGTGCGAGTAGTACCAAACCATATGCACCCGCCTTCCAAGCTGCCCAAAATAGATAAATTTTGGCAAAGAAGCCACCCAAGGGAGGAATCCCACCTAGAGATAGCAGACAAATACTCAGTGCAAGGGTGAGGAACGGATCTTTGTGATACAAACCAGCATAGTCGCTAATGCGATCGGTACCAGTTCGGAGCGAGAATAGAATCACGCAAGCAAATGCACCCAAGTTCATGAATAGGTAGATGAATAGGTAAAATACCATACTGGCATAACCAGATTCGGTACCAATAATCATCCCAATTATCACGAAGCCAGCTTGAGCGATCGACGAATATGCTAACATCCGCTTCATACTCGTCTGCGCTAGAGCCACGATATTTCCCAATACCAGGCTCAAAACTGCCAATGTAGTAAAGACGAAATGCCACTCACTACTTACCAGCGGATAAGCTGTCACCAATAATCGAATTGCTAAGGCAAATCCCGCTGCTTTGGAGCCGACAGATAGGAAAGCAACTACTGGAGTTGGCGAACCTTCATATACGTCAGGAGTCCATTGGTGAAAGGGTACAGCCGAAATCTTGAAGGCAATTCCGGCGATCGAAAACACCAACGATACAATCAACCCTAATGATAAATTACCATTACTACTGGCAATTCCCGCCGCGATCGCATCCAATTTGGTTTCCCCACCAGACAATCCATACAGGAGCGAGGTACCATACAAAAATATCGCCGAACTCGATGCCCCAATTAAGAGATACTTGAGGGAAGCTTCATTCGATCGCGGATCCCGTTTCATGTATCCTGTCATCAGATAGGAAGAGATACTCAGAGTTTCCAGCGAAACAAAGATCGTTACCAATTCTGTCGCCCCAGACAGCAGCATCCCGCCGAGAGTAGCTGTCAACAAAATCGTCACAAACTCAGCCAGAGCCGTACCAGTTTGCTCGATATAAGTAATCGAAATGGCAATCGTCACCGCCGCCGATAGTGCGACGATACCGCGAAAAACCACACTGAGGGGGTCGCTATTAAAAGCACCAATGAAAGCCATCGGATTGGGATTATCCCACTGTAATACTAAAGCACCGATCGCCAGCAATAATCCACCGATCGCCAGATAAGATAGATTCCGCGCCGCAGCACGTCCAAAAATTAAGTCTCCCACCAACACAGTCAATAGGGTGATAATCACGATTCCTTCAGGGAGAATCGCTCCAGCATTGAGCTGGGCAAGTAAATTATTAAAATCCATCAGTCAGTATAAGTAGTTAAATTTAAGAATCGAGCGGGGGGATTTTGGATTTTGGATTTTGGATTAAAAGACTGGCAATACAATAAGTGCAGGCTTTCAACACAAGGTAGAGGCTACGCCAATGAGCCATCCGCTCCAATCCTAGTCCGCGAAGGCGGACTTTGCATCACTAGCCGCGACTTTAGTCGCAGGCTGTATCGCTCCTAAATATCATCTCGATTTTACCGTAACGCCACACCACATATTCACCAACACCACAAATTTTGTCCCTACCCTCAACAATTCCAAATTAAGTAATTCTGGAGAGGTGGGGAGATGGCGTAAAAGACTTCGCTTTCCGCTCCAGCTCCCCCAATCCAAAATCCAAAATCCAAAATCCAAAATCCAAAATCCCATCAACTGGTTTTGAATCTAGAATTACTGCCCCACCCTAGCCGACATTCTGCGGAGGTAGGGCACAACAGTTGATATCAACGAGACAAACCTTACCCCATTGGAGTGCCCATCTAACCAATGCCACCCGATTATCCACGCCAGTTTTCTTGAGCACATTGCTAATGTGATTGTCTACCGTGCGTTTGCTGATTGCCAATTGAGTGGCGATTTGCTCGTTAGTCAAGCCAGCCGTGATGAGTTCGATAATTTCCACTTCCCGATCGGACAGCGTAGCAGATGTTTGAAGCTTATCATCGTCAGTCATTATTACCGCTTACCTTTTAGAGATTCATCGATCCAGCGATCGCTTTGATTTTAGTTCGTTTCACTTGAAAACTGCTATCTATGTTACCAATTTCTTCACCGATACCTGGATAGCCAGTCACAACTCGCCCACAACCGTAAAATTTGGCGCAGTAAGCCAGACTAAATGGATCTTCCGTATCTTCGGACAAAATATCGATATCGATGCCATTCCTGCCCATTTCTATCCCAGAACTATGGATATAGCGTAAGTCGCCCAAATGGAGGGCAACATGATCGATTCTACCCTTACCCTGAAAAAAAATCAGATCCCCTGGGAGGAGTTGCTCGATCGAAATCCGCTCCACAAAATCCTGCTGCTGATACGCATCCCGTGGGAGCCAAATTCCCTGAGACTGGAATGCTGCTTGCACCAACCCCGAACAATCATAGTCTGGAGCCACCGTACCACCCCATAAATACCGATTGGGCACAGACATCGCCGCCTGAGCAAAAGCAATAACTTCTGGAATCCGCGCCTCGATTGTAGATCGATCGAGAATGACAGGCTGATAGATATCCTTTGTCGGTGCCAATTTGCCGATATCATCTCGATCTAACCAGGCTGGATAATCATCTTCACACAATCTAACCGCAAATGCGTTCTCGATCGGAGTCAGGGATACAATCCGCAAATGTCGATCGATCGCCGCCTGTGTAGCTAATCCCTCGCAAGTTGGGGAACTATATAGATCGAGATCGACCTTACACCGATATTCATTCTGGATAGACAAACTCATCGATCGGATTCCTTAGTGACGTTTGGTTGGATGTCGATACCCTATTTTGAGAGATTATACCAAAAGTGGCAAATCCACAGACGCGATCTGCCGAAAACTTATCGAAGATCTTCTATGGCTCTAAGTACCGTATAAATACTGAGTGATAAGAGTCACATCGAGGGGTCGATCGAGCAGTTAGGATTGGGATTACGCTATCTAGCTCAGATCTAAAATATTTACCACCGACAATTGACTGAAACCGATCGCCAATGGAAAACTATTTTTTTGTAAGTTTTTTTGAGAATGTGGGCATCCTAAGAATACCAACAGCTAGCTCTTAACCTAGTTGCTGTTCGCCATTATTTTTCGATTGCGATCTTACGTTTCATCTTTATTGAGGAGTCCTTGACTGTGATAGTTCGATTGCCCAAACACAACGATCGAGGGTTTACCCTCATAGAAATGATGGTAGTTGTCGGCATCGTCGGCATTCTCGCAGGAATTGCCGCACCTTCATTTCTCTCTCTCAATAAACCATTGCGCGATGGAGTCTCTCAATTCCAAAGTCAGTTGAGCCTCATCAGAACTAAGGCAATCTCTAGTAATAAAGCCTATCGAATTAGACCAAAATATCCTACAGCGGCTGAATATAGAGGTAATAACTTTACTGGCAACCCACACAATTTCATCGTTGAATATGCCGCAAATTGTCAAGTACAGGAATATGGATATGGCATATCGAAAAAAGATACTACTCCAGCAGATCCACTTCGCCCAGAGAAACCAGGATTTGATGATGGTAGACCCGATGGTTGGATGGTAGCATCTCAACTCGATCTCGATTTACCAGAAACTATTGGAGTTTCCGATACTCCCATGACTAAAGTAATAATTGGCAGTTCACTGGGTGAGGTGACAAGTACCACACGAGTTATTAAACCTGCTAATCAAGGAACAACTGCAAACATCACAACTGATAAGCATTTGAATTGGAGTATTTGCTATGACAATCGTGGAATTGTTTATGAACCAGTAGAGCTAACTTTAAAAGATTTTCAAGGGTTTAATAGAGCACAAACTGCTCTGATTCAGATTGAAAAAGTTGGTGGTGCTACAATTACGACCAAGGACAAAAATGGTGCTTCTACCCTTGACGGAGATAAACTCGTTTTTTAATTCACATTTATACTCAAATAATATATGAAACTAAAATTACACAATAAAAATAACTACCATCAGGTATCAGAGCAGGGATTCAGTCTGATCGAAACTGCGATCGCCCTAACAACATTAGGCGTTTGTCTCGCTTATGCGATGCCACTATTTCTATATGCAAAAATAAACAACTCCAAAAGTGAAATTCGGACGGGTGCATTGATTGTATCTCAACGGGTATTTGATGATATTCGATCGAAACCATTCACAGAAGCAGCAATGCCTAGCACCAATGGTAAAACTAGAGATCCAGGCATAACTAATTGGATAACAGATCCAGGTACTTCCTGGAAAGTTAGTCCTACTGATGCTTCAAATCCTGTTGTAATACCAAGTGATATAAGTAGCTCGACTAGTATTCAACCACCTGAAAAACTACTCACATTTGCAATGGGGCGGCAATATCGAACAAAAGTCACCTATTGTCCTCGTGACACGACAGAAGACCCGGTATGCACTACCAATTCTCGAAAATTTAAAGTGGAGGTCAGTTTCAATGGCTCAAAAGTATACGATCTTGAAGGCAATTACACGAACTTCCAATAAAGGTTTTACCCTACTAGAATTGCTAATCGGCATGATAATCACCTTGATTATCGGCGGTCTGGCAATGCAGGCTTTTATTAATGCTAGTGCCACGTTTAGTAAGGACAAGAAAAGTATTGATTCCAATCAAAATCTGTCAGCAGTTCTAGATATCATTGGTAATGATATCAAGCAGTCTGGTGAAAATATTAGCGACGACAAATTTCCAACGATTGAATTCGCCATAAATACTGATAGTGGAAGTATGAGTGGATCTTCCAAAATTACTGTTCGCAGAGCACTAACCAGCTCATTAACTTTGTGCCAGACAATTGCGGCAAATACCGACCCTGCTTCTCTTACTAAACTTATCGTCGCAGATACTCAGCAGACAGATGTTTGCAAAGTTGGAACCAGTACAAGTCAATTGTTAGGAGCTAGAACATCTAATACTGTACCTCCTTCATCTGTAAGTTACAAATTACCTCTACCAACGAGTCCAGCTCCAACAACTTTAACTCCACTTCTTCCTGCTGCATTGAGAAATGCACGCGACTATCGCTGCGAACTTTTCAATCCCAATCCGACTACTCCATATGATAGTCTTGCTAATGCAACTACCGACTTTTGTACGGGTGGAGCAGATTCACAAACGGTGCGAGTAGCTGTATCTGACGGTAATGGACGCATGATTGTTTTTAATCAAACTGGGGAAGAACCCAATCCTTCCAACGTAGCAGATAGCGAGGATCCTAGTACTTATACAACAAGTACTGTTAAACAATACTGGATTAATGTTGGTACTACCACACCCTCTCTGGGAACGAATACCACAGCTAACAATACCAGAAATAAAGCAGTTGAGTATGCTATTGGAAAACCAATTTACTTGATAGAAGAAAGAGTTTATACATTAGATAGTCAAGGTAATTTACAAGTGTCTGTAGATGGTGGAACTGCAAGCACACTTATCAAAAGAATCGGTAAATTCAATATTTCGGCGAGGAGATATACAAATACTACCGATAGAGTAATTAATCCTACTCCCGCTGCATTTGCCGCACCCGCCACCAGAGGCGACGTACTCTCCGCAGATATCTGTACTGAACGGCCCACATCCCCAACTATTCAAAATCCAGAATATATTTGTAAGTTCAATTACAACACTGCTGTCGGAGATGCGGCTATGAGCTGGAAACTCATAGCTGGAATCAGAATTAATCTACAAGCTAAATATGATGGAACTGGAGGAGTGTCAGAAACTTCCACTGCTCCCGCAGATGTAGCGGCAGTAGCTGCGGCTAAAGAGAAATTAAGTGCAACAGCGGAATTCTTCCCTCGGAATGTGCTGTCGAAGTAAGTACGGTATCCTGTAGATAGGATAGTTTTAGTCGTGGCTGGGAGTAGCATCACATGAGTTCGCATTCGCACACAGCAGCAGATCGTTTCTTTGGGTGTCTACCCTATCTATTACCGATCGCTGATGTATATCTTTTTGGTACATTCCTGTTCCAAGAGTTTCCCTCGTTGAAGCAGTTGTATATTCCGCTAGCTCCATTGTTGATGATTAATAACAGTGGTTTCGGCGGCTTTATCTTATTCATTGGACTGTATCTGCTTGTAGTAAATAATCAGAAGATTAGTCGGTTTATTAGGTTTAATACTCTCCAAGCGATTTTGATTGGGATTCTGATTTCACTGTGTGGTCTGCTCCTCCAATATGTCATACTGCCAGTTCTCGGTACGGGGCCAGCAACTCAGGTATTGATGAATGTGGTGTTCTTGGGGACGATCGCTGCATCTGGATATGGCATCATTATGTCAGCAATGGGCGAGTATACCCAAATTCCCCAATTGTCCGAAACCGCGCAGATTCAGATCGATCGATTCTAAACCACTTGACGCGATCGCTCTCGATCGGTCATAATTAGAGGCTATCTATATTACGCTCGGATCGGGTCAAGATATCTATAAATGTCTCACCATCAGGCAAGAGACTACCCGTACGGCAAATCACATCACGCTTATTTATGACTTACGCAATTATTGAAACTGGTGGTAAGCAGATGCGGGTAGAACCCGGTCGCTTCTACGATATCGAACTTTTACATGGTGAAGTAGATAGTACCGTATCGATCGACAAAGTATTCCTACTCGAAAATAACGGCACCCTCCAAATCGGTCAGCCTCACGTCGCTGGTGTCACCGTAGAAGGTACCATCATGCGTCACTATCGGGCAAAGAAAGTCATCGTCTACAAGATGCAGCCCAAAAAGAAAACTCGTAAAAAACGCGGGCATCGTCAAGAAGTCACTCGCTTGATGATCGATACTATCAACCTCAACGGTGCAGTCATCGCCAAAGCCGAACCTGTAGCAGCCGCTGAAGTAGAAGTAGTCGCCTAACAGCAAGAAACTAACTGTAGGGGCGGGTTTAGCAATTAACCCCATTGGTGCAGGAGAGTTGGTGCAAAACCCGCCCTCCCCACAGCCGAACCTGTACACACAAGTTATTTGAGTTGCTGCGTAGGTTGTTTACCCCTCCCCAGCCCTCACCTTGCCAAGGGGAGGGAGCAAGAGCTACTCCTTGGCAAGCTATGGTGTATACACAAGTCGGCTAGAGTTCAGTTTTGACCAATTTACCCCCCCAACCCCCCTTGGAAAGGGGGGCTTTCGCTCCCTCCCCTTTCCAAGGGGAGGGCTGGGGTGGGGTAAAGGGACTACGGAGCAACTCAAACGGACTTGTACGTAAACGGTAGCCTTGGCAAGGGGGTTGGGGTTAAATCAACCTAAAGCGAACATTTCATCGCAATATAAATTTAGTAATCCGAGGTAATTATGGCTTCTAAGAAAGGTACTGGTAGTACAAGAAACGGTCGCGACTCAAACGCCCAGAGATTGGGTGTCAAAAAGTACGGCGGCCAAGTAGTCAGAGCTGGTAATATCATCGTTCGTCAACGTGGGTCTTCTTTCCATGTCGGTAACAATGTTGGTTTGGGTAAAGACTATACCATCTATGCTCTAGTCGATGGTGTCGTTACTTTTGAACGTCGCGGCAAAAACGGCAAAAAAATTAGCGTTTATCCCGTTCCCGTTGCAGCTTAGATTAGATTTTTATTAATTTAATTGAGAGCCAGACCCCCGACTTCTTGGAGAAGTCGGGGGTCTTATGCGTATATTCTAGTAGCTCAATTGATGGACAGCGAAATTGGCTTGCCCTCATCCCCCAACCCCTTCTCCCAATTCTGGGAGAAGGGGAGCCGGAAAGGAACGCAGGGGGGTATCTTGCTCCCTCTCCCAAACTTGGGAGAGGGTTGGGGAGAGGGCAAGCCAATTTCGCATTCCTCCAGAATTGCTCTTTAACCGCCAGCCAAAAAGTCACTCACCCATAATATGCACCACCAACTCCCGCGTATGGGAAATCTGGCGATGCTCCCAGAGATAAATAGCTTGCCAAGTACCCAAAGCTAAATGACCTCGATTAATTGGAATCTGCTCCGAAGTGTTGGTAAGTACTGTCCGAATATGGGCGGGCATATCATCAGCACCCTCGGTACTATGGATATAATGATTCCCTTCTGGCACCAGTTTAGCAAAGAAATTTGCCAAATCCTCCAGTACATCAGGATCGGCGTTTTCCTGAATTGTGAGGCTAGCTGAGGTATGTCGAAGAAATAGATGACAAATACCTGTACTCACCCCAGATGCAGTAACAACTGACTGAACTTGGGCGGTAATAGGTTGGAGAGATTTACCTACCGTACGGATTGAGAGGAGTTTTTGATAGTGAGTCATCGGATGAGTAGAGAGGGGTTTGTCTCAAAGGATAAGTAACGCCAACGCTTTGCTTATCCTAGCTTAGGGATGAGGATTTAATAATATACATATCTGTAGGTTGGGTTGAGCCTCGAAACCCAACATCCCCAGAGTGTTGGGTTTCGAGGCTCAACCCAACCTACGCAAGTTATTTAATCCTCATTCCTAAGCTAGGATAAGCAAAGCGTTGGCGTTACTTATCC
>JANOPX010000113.1:0-25221 GCA_031422115.1 Chamaesiphon sp. VAR_4_metabat_408
GGTTGTAGATAGAGAAGTGAGTTTCATGGCAGTAAAAATTTCCAAAAGGGTAAGTAAATTGAAAGCGGATATTGTTGGACAGAAGTGTCTCGATCTAATCGGAAACAAAGTCTCTGTTTAGCTCTTATATAGGTATACGAAGCGAGATGGAAATCGGATGAATCTTTTTTCGAGATCGATCGATCTGGCGGTGGGATTTAGATTCAATTCCTTACTTAAAGAAAGTAGCTCCAGTCTTGTCTGCACGCAGCCTGCGATCGAGTTCTGGTCGTTGCCCAACTACTAGCGTTACATAGGTCATCTGAGCGGGATTAGACAGAGCCGGACACATCCCCATCTGCTTTGCTGAGGCTTTTACATTGTCTCGCTCTGCTTGCTTTTGTCCGGGTGTCATCACGGCGGCAATGAAAGCACTAGATTCGCGAATCATTTTGGTATTTTCTCGGATCTGTTCTGGTGAAAATATCAAGTTGATTTGCTGACCGAATGTGGCGTATGCTGCATATTTTTTATTCAGTTCGGCCACTCGTCTGCGTGTCGCTTTTGGGTCGCGGTTGGCATTAAAAGCGGCATCGTACATCTCTTTGGCGAGTTTGGCAGGGATAGCCACAGGCTTGCCATTTACTTTTTTAGCGACATATCCAACAGGTGCGTCGAGTGCCACAGAAAAGGTGCTGCTCCTTGCCCAGATACCTTTCTGCCGTTTTATTCGAGCTGAAGTTCCATCGAGTTTTTCGAGTGCTGCCTTTTGCTGCTTATTTTGCATCTCTGGTGGGAAGGTATACATGTAGTCAGGATGTGCAAAATAAGCATCCGTACAAACCGAACCAGGCTTTCCGGCTGGTATCGCTTGTGCTTGCACTGTTTGCAATATGGTCGTTCCCTGGATTGTTGACAGGATGGTAATTAGACCGATGGCGTAGCCTCTCGTTCCGAGAATCGTGCGAATAGTTTTAGACAAAAAAGTAGGTTTCATGGTAATGGAAATCTTCAATAAATTGGGTAAGTTGAGAGAAAATTTTGGTTCTTAATTAGTCTACGAAGCGAGATAGCCAGCGGCTGAATCTTTGTCAGGAAGAACATCTAATATGGGAGCGGGGACAGGATTCGATCGAATGGTTGGGGTGGTAGACTGCAAGCTTGGATTCGACGCTGTAGAGTGAGGTTAACTTGATAGATCTTCTGTTGCTCAGGTGTGAGAATAGCCATCGTTTGAGCTTCAAAATCGCGACCAATTTTGTGACCTAACGCAATCTGTTCTGGAGTGTAGACTAATGATGTTGTAGGGGAAAATGTGCCGTATTTGCCATACTTTTCAGTCAGCAGTTTTATTTGTTTATCGGTAGAGAAATTATCCCGCAACATCTTCAGACTTGCATCACTAATTTCAGTCGCCTTCTTATCGCCGATTCCCTCTTTGAAATAGATAGCAAGACCCCCTCCAGGTACGACTACTTCTTTAGTGTTATCGGATATAACTTTGTATCTTTTCTGGATCTTCGCCTCGATTTTTCGATATGCTGCCTTTTGCTTGGGAGAGAACTTGATTCCGCCAAACTCTTGATAATAGGTACCGTTAGGCAAGGGCACGCAAGCCCCAGTAGCATCTTTAGCGATAACTCCAAATTGAGCTTGAACGGGTTGTTGTAGACTTGTGGCGACTATGGCAGAGAGCATAGTCATTAATCCGATCGATCGAACTGATTTGGAAAAAGAAGTGAGTTTCATAGCAAAAATTTCTGAGAGTGGGTTAGTTGAGAAAATAACCTAAGTTTGGTTCTTGATTAGTCTACGAAGTGAGATTGCGATTCTAGTATTGAGAAGCTGTGCGATCGGATGACTCATTCGTCCAGAAAACTTAATAGGGGAGAGGGGATATGATTCTAGCAAAGGGAGTCGGATCGACACAGGCTTGTATCCGACGTTGGATAGCCAGATTAGCTGCATAGACTTTTTTCTGCTCAGGTGTAAGAATAGCCATCGTTTGAGCTTCAAAATCTAGACCAATTTGTTGACCTTCTACGATCTTTTTTTTAGTAAAAGTCATTGACTTTTTAACGGAAAATCTTGCGTATTGACCGTATTTTCTATTTAGAAATTTTACTTGTTTTGCACTAGACAAGTTGTCGCGTTCCAGAGTGATACTCGTATCTACAATCTCAGCCTTTTTCTTTTCACTAACTCCTGGCTTATACTCAGTATAAAAATCAGCACCTATGGTTTTGTATCTTTTTCTGATCTGAGCCTCAATTTTTCGATAGGCTTCCTTTTGTGCTGAAGAGAATGTGATTCCTCCGAATTCTTGATAAAAGACCCCTTTAGGCAAGGGCGCACAAGTCCCATCCGTTGTCGTTGGAACTTTATTGCCTTTACTTTGAGCTTGAATGGGCTGTTGTAGAGAGGTGGCGACCATGACAAAGAGCAAGGTAATCAGACCGAAGGTGCGAAATGATTTAGATAAGGAAGTAATTTCCATAGCGGTAGAAATTTCCAGAAGGGTTAGGTGAATTGAGCAAGAATATTGTCTGAGAATGAAGCTTGAATTCAGTCCTTAATTAATCTACGAAGTGAGATGAAAGTTGGATGAATCTTTTGTCAAAATTGTTGAATTTGGCAGTGGAACTTGAATTTAGTTCGCTATTTAAAGAAAGTCGCGCCTGTCTTGTCTTCACGCAGTCTCCGATCGAGATCGGGGCGTTTGCCTGTATCGATCGTCAGGGTTTGATACATCTCAGGTCTAAAAAGAGCACCTGGTGAACAGTAGCCGTCTGCAACGGGTGCAGACATGGCTCGATCGCGTTCTGCTTTGCGCTCTTTTGGGGTCATTATGGCGGCTAGATCCGCGAGAAATTCATAGGTTTCCTTGACTCGTTCTTTCTGTTGTTCGGGTGAAAGCATCAACACGATGTTCTGACCAAATGTGGCATATTGACCATATTTTTTGTTCAGTTCAGCCACTCGTTTGCGATTGTCGTTCGTCGGGGCACGGTTCACCCCTTGGTCGATCGCTCTCCCGATCTTGGGAGGGATTGAGACTTCTTTACCATTCACTTTTTTGATAACATATCCCATTGGTGAATTGAGGGGCGCAGAAAATGTAGTAATCTCACCCATCATTTTTTCCACTCTTTGATATTGTGCTTGGTATTTCGGAGAGGCACTGAGATCCTTTTGCTGTTTCTGTGAAGGATTGTACATATAGCCAGGATTATCAAAATAAGCAGCGGTACAGACGGCTCCTGAATTGATATCTGCTTGAGCTTGGGCTGTTTTTACCATGTTCATTCCCTGAATCGTGAAAAGAATGGTAATTAGACCGTTGGCGTAGCCTCTCGTTCCGAGAATCGTGCGAACTGATTTAGACAAAAGAGCTAGCTTCATAGCAATGATTTCCGAAAGTAGATTAGTTGAGAGCAACTTGAATTTGGCTCTTGATTAGTCTACGAAGTGAGATATCGATCGGATGAATCTTTTTTTGAAAGTAGTAAAACTAGCCGTAGGAATTGGATTCCAATGCTGTGTTGTCGATCGCTACAGCAGATTTCAGCTCCGATCCAGCACCGCCTCCGATTAAAATCGGGGCTAATGATACAAAGTCCGCCTGCGCGGACTAATATCCCAGTCCGCGTAGGCGGACTTTGCTCGCGCGTGCGACGATTTTAATCGGCGGGGGGACTCGAACTGACGTTATTTATCGAAAATTCGGCTTAAATAAAGCTTTTCATCACCAATGGCCCAGCGGAAGTCGTTGGATCGCTCGGAGCATCCAGGGTAATGAGCAGCTTTGCGGGTTTTTGAGTACAGGCGGCATTTGGAGCTACCCATTTTGCCGTGCCATTACTATCTTGACGAAACTGTCCGCAGTACATCGGTGCAGCGGCGGGAGTGGCAACAGCCCATACTCGATAGATCTGACTTTTGGATAACTTGGGCAAATCGTGGGCAACGAGTGTAACACTCACATCGCCCGCTTTAGCCAAAATCCGCGCCGTGGAAATGCGTCCGGTTTTGGGGTTTGTAGTGCCCATCAACGGGTACATCTGAGTATCAGGTTGACTGAGCAATGCGATCGTGCCTCGATCGGCCTGTGATTCGTTCCTAAGCCGCTCTACCTCAGTCTTCATCGTTTGGAGCTGCTGTTGCAAAGCTGCCGCTTGCTGAAATTGCCGATCGAGCTGAATTTGATTCCAACCGAGAGCTGTTAGTGCTACGGCGGCGATGCCTATAGGTAGCCACTGTTTCCAATTGCGGCGACGGGGTGAGGTAATGGGAACAACGTTGGTCTGGGGGGCTTCTAGACTGTTAGCTGCGACGGGATTACTCGCGGCACTGAGAATTTTATCCTTCAGGCGTGCTGAGGGTTCTAGTAGCGGCAGATTGTAGGGGAGCAAAGAAAACGCTTCGCCGAATGCGCCAATTTCTTCACGCAGTGCTGGTGTTTGAGCTAACGCCTCATCTAGACGAGCTGCCTCTTCAGGACTCAGATCGCCGAGGATATAGCCTGCGATTAAATCTGTTTGGTTGGGGTCGCGGGTTGGGCGAGTCATGGCGATCGAAGTAAGATAGGAAAGATTAGATAAGATCGTTGAGTACAGCGCGAAGCTTCTTGAGTGCCCCCCGTGCGCGGGATTTGACTGTACCGAGTGGGATGCCATCGCGCTCGGCAATCTCTGACTGGCTCAGTTCCTCATAATAAGCCGTTTCTAAAAGCTGTCTGTCGGCGGGTGAGAGCTGCTGGAGTGCTTCCCGAACTAGATCGGTACGTTCTTGCACTGTAACAAACTCTAGCGGGGGATTATAGGTAGATACGCAATCTGTCAGGTTTTGGATTCGTTGTAGCTTTTGTTGACTAGATTTGCGCGATCGCACTCGATCGATGGAGCGAGATCGGCTCAGGGTAATGAGAAAGCCACTAAGGGATCCTCGCTTCGGCTGATAGATTTCGTTGCGCTCCCACAGGCGGAGAAATGTCTCCTGGGTCACTTCTTCAGCTTCTTCGACGTTGTTCAATATCTGAACAGCGATACTATAAACGAGCCTGCTATATCGATCGTACAGCACATCCAAGGCTTTGACCTGCTGTGCCTGAATTGCCAAAAAAATCTCTAAGTCTGTCGATCGTTCATTGACCGCAGGGCGCACAGGCATTGAATCCATAGATCTGAGTCAATTCAAATGGGAAAAAACAGAGCAGCAACACCATATTTTAAGCGTAATGGCTGAAGTTACGCAACATCCATTATGGGCTTGTTTAACTTCTCTATCTTTAGCTGACTCGCTCAGGAAGTCTAACGTTCCGAAAAACAGGCTGTGAGGCGGACGAATTTCCCGTTACCCGATTCGATCGCCGTAGGTAGCATATCTGTAGGTTGGATTATTTACACCTCAGACGGCATGTGTCGCTCTAGATTTATAATCGGTGAAGAATATCTTGTTTTTTCTCATAGTTCTGAAAATATAGACTGTACTTCTCTTTGTACTAGAACTAGTAGACTAGAACACTTCACTCCAGCAGAGATTTGGACTCTAGGAAAAGGTCGCATAGTCCGTTAAATTAATTGAGAAATGTCAGGTAGGCAGGTTCTGGTTGTTTGAATTTATTGAAAATTATACATGTAAGAGTTCGTAGGGGCTGGTTTAGGGATCTCCTTTGCCTACTAATAAAATGTCCAAATCAAAACCTGCCCTCCTCACCAACAACCTTCGCATATTCCCCACAAATCGACCTGGAGATGATGGTGGGGATGGGTAGGTTTCGATTGAGGTTATTTGAATTTAGCGATCTTTACTAGCATAAACCCACCCCTACGGATTAGCTGAATTTATCCAATTTAAGGGACTGTAGGGGCAGGTTTATGCTAATGATTAAAACGTACAATTAACTATCGTACGAACCTGCTAAGACCCCACCAATAATCCACGCATGTCATCATCCATGATTGGAATCGCATTTTCGATTAATCAATAACTGGACGAACGATCGGTGGTGCAGGTGTTGGGGATGTTTTGAAAATAGCTGTCAATGCTTGTTGGAGTGTTTGAGCCATCACAATCCGGTTTTCATAAGCCACAATTACCCGAATTAGAGTTGGTAGTTTATTTAGAGTTGCTTCCAGATAGAGGGGTTCGACATATAGTAAAGATTGCCGATCGGTAGCACCTTTGGCAACGGAAATAGGTACGATTAAAAGATTACCTTGAATCACTCTCGAACCTTGACGATTCCACAGCGAAATTTGTTGAGAAATTTCTGGATCTTGATTGATGCGGGCTTCAATTTGTTCGGGGCCATAGATGAGTCGTTGTTTCGGAAAGGTGTAAAGTGATAACTTGCCATAGTTTTCACCATCGGAACGGGCGGCTAACCATGCAACCAAATTTGTCCGCTGTTGGGGTGTATATGGCAGCAGCAGAATGAATTCTTCAAAGGGGACAGTAGGTAAACTGGTAATCAGATAATAAGGCTCTACTAGGCGGGGTTTATCGCCGTAGACTTCGGTGGGAATTTGCCACTGATCTTCCCGATTGTAAAATACCTGGGGGTCGGTCATATGGTAAGTCATCAACCGCTCTGATTGGATTTTGAAGAAGTCTGCGGGATACCGGAGGTGCGAGCGTAAATTCGCGGGCATGGCACTGAGCGGCTTGAATAAATCGGGAAAAATCTTCGCCCAAGTAGTGACGATCGGATCGCGAGGATCGGTAATATAAAAGTTGACTGAACCATGATAGGCATCGATGACTACTTTAACTGAGTTGCGAATATAATTGATTCCTTCTTTACCTACATCAGAATAAGGATAGCGATCGCTAGTGGTATAAGCATCAACAATCCAGTATAAATAACTGGGATCTTGGGGATCTTTCGGGTTGGATCTAGCATCTGCTACTACTAAATAAGGGTCGCTATCGTATCTCAAGAATGGGGCGATCGATCGAATTCGGCGATTTAAGTTACGGCGAAACAGCAGTTTAGTTTCTGGCAAAAACTCCGGTGTCAACACCATCCGCCAGTCATTTAAGTATTTCGCAAATAGCATTCTCCGCCACGGTGTCCCAATATTAATCCCGCCGCGCCCATCGTAGACGTTATAAACATTATCATTGCCGCTGGGATAGTCTAATTCCTTGACTTTGGTGGCAGTCATGATGTAACTATTGGCATTTTCCCCATAGTAGATCCGGGGTTGACCGATCGGAATACTCTGCCGCACGGCTGCGCTAGAAGTAGTCAGGGGACTCCCTTCGGTAATACCAATATCTTTGACCAAATATTCCGGCAATCCATCTGGAGCCACCCGATCGACTGGACTGAGTGTAAAACCATACCCGTGAGTATAGATCAGGTGTTTGTTGACCCAGGTTTGGGCTTGCTTGGGGACGGCGCTATATTCTAGTTCTCGTGCCGAAATTAGGACTTGTTGGGGTTCTGGGGCGGTTTTTGCTGGGGGATTTGGTGTGTTTGGACTGGCGGTTGGCGGTTCGCTAGCTAAAAGATAGCGATCGATATCGGCATCGGGAAATCGGTAGTAAAGGCGAATCTGTTGCAGTTGGCGATTGGTATCAAGCAGGGGTTCTTTATCCCAGAGCCGAATATTCCGAATTGTGCGATCGTTTGCCTGAATCGTTTGCTCGGTGAGATTGTCTTGGGGGTCGAATGTTTGAGCGTCGATCTTGTCTAACCCGAATGCTTTGCGCGTCATTTCGATCGTGCGTTGAATATAGGGTGTTTCTCGTGCTAATTCGTTCGGTTGCACCAGCAGCGACTGGACTGCGATGGGTAAAATGGTGCTAGTGGCGATCGCCAGCACTAGAGCCAAGCCGATTGCTACGAGAATAAACTTCCACCCCAGCAGATGACGACGAGCAGAAATAGCCCCCCAGCAACAGTAGCCCGCGATCGCTAGTGCTACAAAGCTCAATACCCCATAGGCTGGCAATTGCACCGTTATATCTGTATAACTAGCCCCATAGGACACGCCACGGGGGGAATACAGCAACTCAGCACAGCTTATCTCATAGCTAAAACCCACAACTAGCATCAACATCCCGCCGACTCCAAATAGGTGGCGTTGCTGCTGGCGCGAAAATCCCCCAAACCGCCCTTGACTCAGGCTATCGCTAGCTAGTAGATATGTCAGGAGGACAGTAATAAATCCAGCTAAACAGCCGCCCATCAGCCAGAATTCCAGCAGTTCGATCGCTGGGAGGCTAAATATATACAGGCTAATATCTTTGGCAAAAACAGGGTCATTGCTATTAAAAGCAGTGGCTTGAAATATGGGGAGGATTCGCATCCACTGACGAGACAGCACTACAGCAATAAACATACTCAAAATCGGCGCGATCGATCGCAGCAACCAACGCGGGTAAATGAGGATTGCGATCGCCAGAACTACTACCCCAAAAGTTTTCCAGCCATTAAATAGGAGCTGTGTTGTCAATTTCCAGCATAATTCTGGACGCAGCAAAACTGGTGCAGGCGGAACTACACTGGGCAGATCGGGATTGACAAACCATTGACTCATCGCCATTCGACCATAGTGAACCAAAATCGCGATGGATAGCAGGCTCAAAATCAGTGTCAAAGGTAGCAGCCATCGGAGAGTCAGGGGACGACGGGTAGAGAGCGAAATTTCCTGACAATCTGGCGACTTCAGCCGTTGGGCTAGAGCTAGATTCCAGAGCAAATAGACTGTCGTAATCGTAAATACAACTATGCCTAATAGCCCCTGTGTCCCCAGCCGCAGCAAATACATCGGCAGGTAGCCTAGTTCTTCAAACCATAATATTTCTGCGCCCAAACGCGCCCCAATTTCGATGATTAGTCCCAGCAAGAGGATGACAACTAGCGATCGCCAGTATCGGTTTGGAGTTTTAGCTAACTGTGGGTTTGATAATGCCATTGGAGAAATCAGCGATCCATAATAATTGGTTGGTGTGGATTTTGTGCTTAAATTAGTGATTTTTATGAATCAAAGATCGAGTTAGGCCACAGCGACTAAAGTCGCTGGTTAACAAAAAGCTAACTACCCAGCTTAAATGCTTCAACAAATAGACCATAAATCAAACCTAGCTTGAGGCTATTTAGGATAGCAATCCACAGCGGACGCTCACCCAATATAGCTCCAGAATCGGGGCGACGACGACCAAAATTGCTACCATAAGTGAGCCAACTAACTGTCTCGACGATCGTCAACAGAATTAGGGCAACTGTAATATCTAACTCGGCTTTTTGTCCAGTGGTTGTGGAAACTGTGGTAGCCAGAAAATTACCCATCAACAGACTAATAATGAGAATAGATATTCGCCGCCAAGGATTTTGACTCCACTGGTTTAATTGTTGAAATAGTCGATCGAATAGAGTACTAAGACGAGTTCTTTGCATATTAGACCTCCTGCGAAAGTAAAAGCATAATCATTTTCAATCCAGTTTTTACCTAAAATTTTCCCTATTCCCTATCCCCTATTATGATTAGCGATGACGATTACTTTCTTGCCAAATATTACCAACTCCTTTAATTACGCCGCGACCAATTAAACCGATCCCACGACCGATAATTTCGGTGAGTAAATAGACAATAGCACTACCAATCAGGGTGGTAGCAGATTTCAAACGGGGAGAGAGCGCGTCTCGTGTTTCTAGAGCTAGAGTGATGGTGAGGGCAAGTCCTGAAAGATGCTCTAATTCTTGGGGGCGATGTGCATAAATAGCAATGCGTTCGATCCCGTAATTGGTAAACGTAAACAGATAATATTTACTTTCAAAAATTGCTTGAGGTTCGCTAAAATAGCGATCGACCCGATACCGCCAAGATAGATCGTTCCGAAACCGCTCGATCTCACGGGTGGAAAGTAATCGTCGATCGAAAAAGCGGGATTTAATCTCATCGGAATTGCCAAAGTAATTGAGCAATGGTTGGATGACGGCATTTCCTAGCTGAATTGTGAGATTTTCTAATAAGTCACCAGCCCGATTTGCGGCGATCTGAGTATCAGCAGCATAGCTGATATTATCGATCTTCAATGGCATCTGAAATAGGAAATAATTTAATAACTCGATCGTTTGGGGAATTTTAGCTAAAATTTCAGTTTGGACTATCTGCCGATCTTGTAATAAAATCGGCACAATTTCTCGGTGAATATCTGTAGTTGAGATATTATAATATCTCCCAAAAAAATCAGTCGTCACCGATGTCCACAAGTCTTGCCAAATCATCGACTGTTGTTCGGGTAATCGCTCGACTGGAACTTCAGAAAAGCGCAACTCATCCAAGAGTCCTTCAAATTGGCGCAAAATTAAATAGTATAGTTCTCGCTTCTTATCCAATCTTAATAGATCGATCTCTAATGGTGTAGCTGTCAAGTTTTCGAGATTGAATTGCAATTTGCCAGCAATTCGATCGAATATCTCTGCTTGTAGAGCTTTGGGACTAATTGCGCCAGTGGTGGTAGGCATCAGTTCGCCAGATTTAAGGACAGATTGGCGGTTTAGATCGAGTGGTTGGCTGAGTGATTCAATTTGCGGCTGTGAGGTGGCGAGTACCCTTTTAACGAGCCACCGCGCTGCATTTAGTTCACGTCTACGCCCAGCTAAAATCGATCGCTCTAGGTGCGAAATTTGCGGGGTAGCCAGAGCGGTATTTAGCCCTGCTAATGCTGTGTCAATCTGCTCTAGACTAGTGGATTGGAGTCGTTGGCGGAGACTTTCGATCGCAGAATTTCGTAAACTTCGGGTATTTGTAACGATAGGATCGCTGGAGAGCGACAACTGCTGGCGGATTTCTGGTGCCCACATTATCTTTCCAGCAGTGACTTGGCGGATATATTCTACCAAATCCACAATCGACTTACCCCGAAGCCAACAACCTTCAATTCCAGCGGCGAATAGTCCCTGTAAATGGGGATCTTGGGGGGAAGAAGTCCACAATAAAATCGGCAAATTTGGATTGATGATTTTGACTTGCTGACAAAAGTCGTTGGCGGAGCCGCTCCCCTGGAGCATCGCCGATAACTCTCGGCTGCTATAATCTGGAGATAGTCCGAGTAGAACTAGGTCGATCGCCGTTGTTTTCTTTCCTCGATCGGACAAGACTAGGAGCGCACTAGATCTAGTTTCGGCTGCTGCTGCTTGCAAATCTGGAAACCGATTTAGACAGGCAAGTAAGCCAGATCGCATGACAGGATCGGCTTCAACTACTAAAATCTGGATGGGGATATCTACATACATTTATTTACGTCGATTTTTTCTCAACCTGAGCTAATCGATTGTCGTTTCAATACTTGAAGCATTATCATCAGTTTTTCTTTATTTTCACCAAGGGCGCGACTAAACATTCTCGATATTAGCATTTAAGCGTTTACAACCGGGAGCTAACACAGGTTGAAATTAGCTAACGTAAAGCTATCGCGATCGCCATTGCCACACCAGCACCGATAATTGTATTAATAACATTCACCAATTCATTCGTCAGCCAGTCAAATTTGGACTGCAAGGTGGCACCAATTACGCTTTCGACATTAGTAGCAACAAAAGCCGCGATCGCACAAATTAGCACACCTAAGACCCCAATCAGATCTAAACTATAAGCCACCCCAGCTATTAATAAACCCCCAACTATTCCCGCCAACGTACCTTCGACACTAATCGCCCCTTCCGTACCTCTAGCCACAGGCTGCAACGTCGTAATCAAAAACGTTCGTTTCCCATAAGCCTTACCAATTTCGCTCGCAGTGGTATCGGCTAACTTAGTCGCAAAACTCGCCACATAGCCCAATAGTAAGATCGATTTCCATTCAGGCGCGAGTAAATTTAGCTCAGTAGCAGCAACACCCAACGCACAGATCGTACCAGCAAATGCCGAACCCCACACATTTTCTGGCCCTCTAGCTCCACCACGTTTCTCCGCAATCCCTTCAGCTTCTTTCTCCGCCATCCCAATTCGCGTCACCGCCGAGCCGACAAGAAAATAAAACATCACCACCCCATAACCCCGCCAACCCAAAGTACCCCAAACAATTACCCCTAACGCCCAAGCATGAATCAATCCGGCTGGGGTAAGTAACTTTTTAGGCGCAATTATCGCCACCACCATCAGGATTGCATTCAAACCAATTCCCAGCAGCCAGGGATTATTAATGCTCAGTTGTAACCAACTTGGGGGTATATTTGACATGATTATCGATCGAGCCAGTAATTAAATCGTAACATCATATTAAAGTCTAATAGATTCGGGTTGTCATAGGTTTTCGCCAGATCGAGTTAAATGAGATCGAAAACAACTTTCAATGCTTGATTAATTTGTTCCAAAATTTCTGACTCTACTTCTGTCTCCGATCCTTTAGTGGGATCTAAATCGACATCGATGATTAATCCTCGGTATAGTTCGCTCATACTGGCCAATTAGCGATCGCTGCATCTGTAAGCTGTTGGAGTTGTTCATCTTCAGCATATAGCTGTGCGGATTGTTCTAATTGTTGTCGTTCTAGCTCCTGGTGCAGCTTATCTAGTGCCAAACGAACGATCGAGCTTTTATCCTTGAAACCCAGTGTCTTGAATTGTTCTAGAAAATCAGCATGGGACTGCTCTAATGCAAACTTTGCTGGAATCATAACGATCGATATTAAGACCCTATATTAAGAACTATTTTACACCCCTAAGATTGGAACTGGCAATTTAGATATCAATATAATTTATAATTGACACTCTATAGCTCCACACCGTCTCTACCCTCAATGACTAGTAATACTGATTTCCTCGCTCACCTCAATCCATCCCAACGTCGTGCGGTGGAGCATTATTGCGGAGCATTATTAGTGGTAGCGGGAGCTGGTAGTGGCAAAACTCGCGCTCTGACTTTTCGGATTGCCAATTTGATTCGTACGCATCACGTCGATCCTCAACATATTTTAGCAGTAACCTTTACCAATAAAGCGGCTAAGGAAATGCGCTCGCGGGTGGAGTTATTATTTGCCCAGCAACAGGCTGAGTTGCGGTTTGGCAAGGCTTGGGGGGCATTGGATGAGTATCAGCAGACTCAATTGCGATCGCATGTTTACAAGACGGTGATTAAGGATTTATGGGTTGGTACTTTCCACGGGTTATTTAGTAAGGTTTTGCGCTTTGATATTGACAAATATCAGGATGAGCGAGGGCGCAAGTGGAGTAAAACTTTCTCGATCTTCGATGATAGTGATTGTCAGGGTTTGGTAAAGCAGATTGTCATCAAGCAGTTGGATTTGGATGACAAGAAGTTTGAGCCAAAAAGTGTCCGCTATGCGATTAGTAATGCCAAGAATCAGGGTTTGTCGCCGGATGATTTTAGCAAGGAACAGAATAACTATCGCGGGCGGGTGATTGCGGATGTATACAAGCATTATCAGGATGCGCTCTGTGCGAATAATGCTCTAGATTTTGACGATCTGTTATTAGTTCCCGTTCAATTGTTTCGACAAAATGAGCAGGTATTAGCATATTGGCATCAGAAATTCCGACATATTTTAGTTGATGAGTATCAGGATACCAATCGCACTCAATACGATCTAATTCAATTGCTAGTTACTAATGGTGAGGATAGTAAAACTTTCGATAAATGGGAACATCGATCGATCTTTGTCGTTGGCGATGCCGATCAATGTTTACCGCCAGGAACAGCTATTCTAACACCTACAGGTGATGTCCCGATCGAACGATTGAAAATTGGCGATTCGGTGATGGCAGCAGATGGCAGCGATCGAGTTCAAAGCAGTACCATTACCCATATTCATCGGAGCAAATTCAAGGGAGAATTTTGGTGCATTCGCTCTGGTGAAAAAGTTTTGAAAGGAACTCCTCATCATATCCTTTTGGCACGAGTGGTACCATTAGAAAATCGTCATTATGTCTATCTAATGTATCGAGCCGATCGCGGATATCGTGTTGGAATTACCACTGGATTGAGAAAGAATGACTATGGGAAACCAGAGATAGGTTTTAAGGTGAGAGTCAACCAAGAACATGCCGATAAATTATGGGTGCTCAAAGCGATCGATAGTTATGAAGAGGCTGTATATTATGAAGCTTATTTTGCTGCTCAATATGGTTTGCCAACTATGATGTTTCATACCCAAGGGCGCAAGGGTAAAATTACCGACGAAACGGTATTTAAACTTTTTCAAGAAGTAGATACGATCGGTAATGCCCAAAAATTAATGGCTGCCTTATGGCTTCATCCAGACTTTCCCCATTACCGTCCCCAAAATGGTCAGCGCAGACAAACATTAAACTTAACTATGTTTGGTAATATCCGTCGCGAGATTAGTGCTCCAGTTAGAGCAGATCATCGACTACAATGGTCATCCAATCGTGAAGAAATAGCCGAACGATTAACTGAAGCCGGATTACCAATTAGAGCTGGTAAATTACCTGGAACCTATCGCTATGAAACTGCCCGTAAATCCTATCGAGAAGCTGTAGAAATTGCCCGTACAGTTGCGAGTAGTGGCGGATTGGAGATTCGCCGTCGGGCACAAATTGAGGGGACTATTTACGATTTTATGCCTCTATCTCATCTCCATGCTGGCATGAAAATTCTATTGGAAATAGATGGTTTATTGCAAGAGGTCGATATCGATGAAGTATGGCAAGAAGAATATGATGGTGATGTCTACGATCTAGAGGTCGATCGATATCATACTTATGTCGCTAATGGAATATTAGTACACAATTCAATTTATTCGTTTAGAATGGCCGACTTTACCATCCTGATGGATTTTCAAGATGATTTTGGCGATCGAATGCCTGATGATACTACCGATACGATGGTGAAGTTGGAAGAGAACTATCGATCGCGTGAAAATATCTTAGCAGCAGCTAATCATCTAATTCAAAAAAATACCCAGCGGATCGATAAAACTCTGATCGCTACCAGAGGTGAAGGCGAACCGATATTTTTATATACTGCAAGCGATGAGATTGATGAAGCTGAATTTACCGTCGGTCAAATTCGTAAACTAGAGCGTGAAAATCCCGAACTAAATTGGGGAAACTTTGCCGTACTGTATCGTACCAATGCTCAATCTCGACCGATCGAAGATGTCTTAGTCAGAATGCAAATTCCCTATACTGTCGTCGGCGGATTAAAGTTTTATGACAGACGGGAAATCAAAGATATTATCGGTTATCTTCGCGCGGTAATGAATCCCGCCGATACAGTTAGTATGCTGCGGGTTATCAATACGCCTCGGCGCGGTGTCGGGCAAACAACGATCGATAGTCTCCAAAATGCCGCCCATCAATTAGGCGTACCTCTATGGGAAATTATCAACGATGAAACCTCCGTCAAGACTGTAGCCGGAAGATCCTCAAAGGGAGTTCTCAGCTTTGTCGAAATCATCAATAAGTGGCGCAGTCAAATCGAAGTCGAAAACCATAACCTCGTTGATATCGTCACCGGAATTATTGAAGACTCTGGATACATCCAAGAATTGCAGAGTCAAGGTAACGACGAAGCTGATAATAGAATCCAAAACGTCAAAGAATTAGTCAATGCCACCATTCAATTTCAAGAAGAAAATGAGTCACCTACCCTAGAAACTTATCTAGCAAGTGCGGCTCTAAGTTCCGACTTAGACAACCTCAAAGAAGGTGTAAATGCTGTCTCCCTGATGACATTACATGCCTCCAAAGGACTCGAATTTCCGATCGTCTTCCTCGTCGGATTAGAACAAGGATTATTCCCCAGTTATCGATCGCTAAATGACCCCCTCGCCGTCGAAGAAGAACGCCGCTTATGCTATGTCGGCATCACCCGCGCTCAAGAACTATTATATCTATCCCAAGCTCGCGCCCGTCGTCTATACGGCACCAGAGAACCCGCCATGCGATCGCAATTTATCGGCGAACTTCCACCCGAATTACTAACCAGTAATATCCGCATCCAATCCAAATCTCAACCCACCACCCAAACCCCGCCAAAATCACCCAAGACAGTCGGAAATGCCACCAACCAAACAACAGGCTGGAAAGTCGGCGATCGCGTCGTACATCCTGGATTTGGACTAGGGCAAATCAGCCATGTCTTCGGCACCGAAACTAAACAATCGATCGCCATCAAATTTCCCAACGTTGGTCAAAAAATCATCGATCCAAAAACAGTCAAACTCCAAAAAATCGAATAATTTTTTATCCGCAAAAAGGCTAGCCTTTCTTTATAATGTAGATATTGATATAAATGACCAAGAAAATCATAAGTCTTTTTTCTGGTGCTGGTGGTATGGATATCGGATTTCATCGAGCTGGATTTGAAACCGCAGTCGCAGTAGAACAAGATCCCTCATGTTGTGCAACACTAAGGCAAAATATGTCAAATGTCACTGTCATAGAAGGTGATATTAATCAAATTTCAACCCAAGAAATACTTAAAGCAGGAAAATTGAAACCGTTGGAACCTGCTTTAGTTGTTGGTGGGCCTCCATGTCAAAGTTTTAGTCTTGCTGGTAAGCGAATGGGTATGGATGATGTCAGAGGAAAATTGGTGTTGGAATATATCAGAGTAGTTCGAGAATCTCTACCAGTGGCATTTGTGATGGAAAATGTTCGAGGCATGGCAAATTGGGCGGGAGGGGAGGCTCTCAATGCCATATTAAGTGAAGCTTCAAAACAAATCAGTTATGATGGGCAAATCTATAAATATGAACTATCCTATGAAATTTTGAATGCGGTCAATTATGGTGCTCCACAGTTTAGAGAAAGGATAATTATTGTCGGAAATAGAATTGGCAAAAAATTTAATTTTCCTCCATCAACTCATGCTGCTCCATCAGAATCGCAAATGAATCTATTTAGCAATCCTCTGGATAAATGGAATACTGTATGGGATGCAATTGGAGAATTACCGCCTGCGGAAGAACCTTCAGAGACTGCATTGCGTGTCTCAGAAACAATTAAGGCACGAATCGTCAACCATGGATATTAAAAATCATCAAAGAACAGCACATGCTCCTTCAACTATCGCCAAAATTAAATCTGTAGCTATTGGTTGCAAGTTGAGCGAAATCACGCAGACATTTGGATCTACCTATAGAAGACTAGATCCTAATAAGCCATCACCAACGGTCACAAGGAGTGGATACAGAGATTTTATTCACCCATTTGAAGATAGAATGTTTACTGTTAGGGAATTAGCTTGTCTTCAAACATTCCCACTCAATTGGGAATTTTTGGGTACAAGACTCGATTCTTATAGTAGTAAAAGAGTTGTCACCATGACTCAATTTGGACAAGTAGGTAATGCTGTCCCCCCCATTCTCGCTAAGGCTATCGCAGTAGCTATTATGGAGCAGTTCTTCAAGGAGGATTTAGATGAATAATTTGCATGTAACTTCTGCGATCGATCTTATCACTACCGCTGCTGCGAGAAGGAATGGTTTTCTGGAGTATGTACTGCGGAGGAATAAGGAAGCAATACCATTTATTGACAAGGGCAAAGCATTAAAAGCTACTCTCGAAGCTCATTCTAGTAAAGCACAAGATATTTTAAATATTGTCAAAATTAGGGGCAGTTTAATAGAAGCTGCTGGAATATCTGTTAAGGCAAAATCCCATTTATCTGATGAAGATAAAAATAGATTGTTAACAGAATTTATAGATCGAATACTTATACCGTCTGGTGCTGACTATGTTGATGAAATTATTTACCGATATCTTTTAACTTCAGGTGATGCACTTGGCGGCAAGATGCGAAATATTGTTGGCTCAATCGCTAATGAGAAATTTAATCGGTTTGTGATATCTCAACTGCAAATATGCGACATTAATTTTTCTTTTGCAACGAAGGATAGTCGCTTTGTTGATGGAGAAACATATAAAATAGATCTAGCCGAAGCAATTAAGGCGATAAGATGGAAAGCAATCAATGGCGAAGAGAGACTGCTTATCTACAATATAAATGTCCCCCAAGTAAGTAAAAATATTGATATTGTCTTATTAAATCAATTCACAGAATCTACAAAAGGGGATAAACTCAAGGTAATTTTAAGCGATCGAAATAATTACTTATCAATAGGTGAATTAAAAGGGGGCATCGATCCTGCTGGTGCTGACGAACATTGGAAAACGGCGAATACTGCATTAAGTCGAGTTAGAAAGGCTTTCGATAGATTACCATTAATTTTTATAGGTGCTGCCATTGAATCTGCTATGTCAGTAGAAATATTTTCCCAGTATCAAAGCGGAGATTTGGCAAATTGTGCTAATTTAACCAACGACGAACAACTTGCTGCATTGTGTGAATGGTTGGTAGGCATATAAGTAACGATCTTGTATCAAACATATGCGTATGTTATAATAGAGCTAGACCCAAAATTAATAAAGCAAAAAAATAGCGACGATCGATTGCATTGTTCGATCGTTGAGTACAGTAATTTTCGTTCGTGAAGTTGAAATAAATATTTATTACAAGGTCTTGTAGTTCATATATGCGATCGGTATGATTTGAGCGATCGAACTACACATTGGATAGTGATTATGAACGATAATTTATCGGTAAGATCGGCACAAACAACAGGTCGTTATCTAGTCTTGATGAAAGAAGGCGAAGAGACTGCGGGGATGGCGGTATTGAGAGCAATGGTGGGAACTGACGAGATTGACGATCTGGCAATGAGTCGTATCGGTGTTGCAGTAGTCTCGTTGGATCCAAATCAGTTACAGTCTGTTAATATGGCTGTAGCTGATGATTCGCAACCGATTGTATCGATCGAACCAGAACGAATGATGTACGCCATCGGCGATAATTCGATCGATGTAGATACCACTAATTATCTTCGCGGCTACAAGGATGGAGTAAATCATCTAGTCGATGGTTTAATCGGTAGTAAGGTTGCTTCACAAGAGCAAGCAACTATTTCAGCCTTTGTCAACGATACGGATAATGCTTGGGGACTCCAGGCAACTCAAGTCTCAGAGAGTTCTTATAGTGGTGGGGGAATTAAAATTGCGGTATTGGATACAGGATTAGATTTAACCCATCCCGATTTTGTCGGCCGAACGATTACTCATAAATCTTTTGTCAGTGGTGTTGATGTCCAAGACTTAAATGGTCATGGTACACATTGTATTGGTACAGCTTGTGGTTTGGACTCATCAGATTCATCGTCCCCAATGCGCTATGGGATTGCTTATGAGGCAGAAATTTTTGTCGCAAAAGTACTCAGTAACCAGGGATCTGGCGGCGATGGCGGTATTTTGGCTGGGATTAATTGGGCGATAGATAATGGTTGTCAGATTATCTCGATGTCTTTGGGAGCAGCGACTTTACCTGGAGAATCTTATCGGCAGTTTTATGAGGACGTGGCACAACGCGCTCTCCGTCAAGGTACGATAATTATCGCTGCTGCGGGTAATGACAGTCGAAATAGATCGACTGGAAGACGATTTTCTCCCCCCAAACCAGTCAGTTCTCCAGCTAATTGTCCTTCAATTATGGCTGTGGCTGCGTTAGATAGTAGCTTGCAACTAGCTCCTTTCTCGAATGGTTCAATTAATCGTCAAGGAGGACAAATTGATATTGCGGCACCAGGGGTAGATATTTATTCTACTTGGTCTACAGATCCTAATGGTGCGAAACCATCAACATATCGAACAATTAGCGGTACTAGTATGGCAACTCCTCATGTAGCGGGGATTGCGGCACTTCATGCCGAAGCAACTGGCAAGAGAGGTGTTGAATTGTGGACTGTATTAATTCAACAAGCACAAAGATTGTCTTTGCCTTCAGTTGATGTGGGCAATGGTTTGGTTCAGGCACCTTTGTAAGATAGAGGGTAGAATTATGAGTAGGTAGAATCGATATCTACTCATATTTTGGCTCGATCGAACATCAATCCGATTTTAGAGGTATTGAGATGTCTCAAATGAATATATCTATTTCCATCAAAGATACACATTTAGCGACGATCGAATTAGTAGCTCAAAAGTTGCAAGCTGCGGGAATGAATGTCGAGCAGGTTTTGAATAGTATTGGTATTATCAGCGGTTCGATCGATTCTAGTTTGATGAGTAGTCTATCCCAAATCGAGGGTGTAAAAATAGTCGAACAGGAGCAAACTTACCAATTAGCTCCACCTGATTCGGATATTCAATGAATTGCTCCTACTCTCAATTTTGGGATTGTCTGTAGAGAAACACTCAATAATCGTTCGCGTAGCGTACCGGAGGTAATCGATAAAGTACAATTAACTCGGCGCAGTTTCAGTCATTAGTACTCCTTGCATTTTAGTTAGAGCACTAATTAATGTTTGAACTTGTTCGTCGGGGCGGAAGACACCCAAGCCTCTGACGGTGACTTTTCCGGTACTATAGACATAGCGCGATCGCATATTGTCGGGAAGATATTCGGCGAGCAAATTCCAGGCAGGTTCTGCCATTGGTGTTTCTAAAATTAGATGTTGTTTGCCGTCGGTACGGATGCGACTAAAGCCGAGTTTCTGAGCAATTTGTTTGAGTTCAACGATACTAAATAATTGTTGAGCTGGTTTGGGAATATTACCATATCGATCGTTCCATTCGGCGGCAATATTTGCAAGTTCGGTTTTGGTACTTGCTGCGGCGACGGAGCGATAGGCACTCATTTTTTGATCGAGATCGGGGATATAGTCAGCGGGAATCATCGCGGTGACTTTGAGGTCGATTTGGGTATCATCAACTTGGGGTATTTCTTGTCCGCGAATCTCTTTGATTGCTTCTTGGAGCATATCCATATATAAGTCAAAACCGATGACATCCATTTGTCCAGATTGTTCGGCTCCGAGCAGATTTCCTACGCCGCGAATCTCCATATCACGAGTGGCGAGTTGATAGCCAGAACCCAATTGGGTAAATTCTTGAATCGCCCGCAATCTTTGTCTAGCTTGCTCTGAGAGGCTGGTTTCTTTGGGATAGAATAACCAGGCGAAACTCTGTACTCCGGCTCGTCCGACGCGCCCTCGGAGTTGATATAGTTGCGCCAATCCGAAGCGATGGGCATCTTCAATTAGGATGGTATTAACGCGGGGAATATCCAATCCTGACTCGATAATAGTGGTGCAAATTAATAAGTCGGCATCACCATTACTAAATGTTAGCATGGTCGATTCTAGTTCTGATTCGTCCATTTGTCCGTGGGCGATCGCAATCCGACAAGAGGGAATTAGTTCTTGAAGTTTACCAGCAGTTTCTTCGATACCTGCAATTTTTGGCACGACATAAAATATTTGTCCACCGCGATCGAGTTCTTGCCTGACTGCTGTGGCGATCGCTTCTAATTTGTATGGTGATAGATTAGTTTGAATCGGGCGGCGCGATGGTGGTGGTGTTGTAATCAGGCTCATTTCTCGCACACCAGAAAGAGACATATATAGGGTGCGGGGAATGGGGGTGGCGGAGAGAGTGAGGACATCAATTTGACTTTTGAGGGTCTTGATTTTTTCTTTCTGATTTACACCAAATCTTTGTTCTTCATCGATAACTAGGAGGGCTAGATCTTTGAATTTTAATTCTTTGCTGAGGAGTTGATGGGTACCGACGACGATATCTAGTTCTCCAGTTTTGAGGCGGTGGAGAATGCCTTTTCGTTCTTCAGGAGTGCGAAAGCGATTGAGTAATCCAACGTTGACTGGATAGGGGGCAAATCGCTCTTTGAGGGTGTGATAATGCTGTTGGGTGAGGATTGTGGTGGGAGCGAGAAATATGACCTGTTTGTGGGCGGTGACGGCTTTGAATATGGCGCGAATTGCTACTTCTGTTTTGCCAAATCCCACATCTCCACAGACTAATCGATCCATCGGTCGATCGCTTTCCATGTCCCGTTTTACATCTTGAGTTGCCTTGAGTTGATCGGGTGTTGGTTGATAGCGAAATGAGTCTTCTAGTTCTTGTTGCCAGGGGGTATCTTCGGGGAAGGCAAAGCCCTGTTTCTGAGCGCGTTCGGCATAGAGTTTTAGGAGGTCAAATGCTAACTTTTTAATCGACTTCTTGACTTTTGCCTTGGTCTTTTCCCACGCCTGCCCAGATAGTTTATTTAATGGTGGCGCACCGCTCGAACCTTGCCGAAACCGTGATAATGCACCTACTCCATCGGCGGGCACTTTGAGCGAACCATCCTCATATTTGATGGTGAGATAGTCGCGAATAATCCCATCTGTCGAGATACTTTCAAATTTAACAAATTGCCCTAATCCATGATTCCGATGAACCACATAATCCCCAGGTTGCAATTTATGCGGATCGACTTGTTTTGATACCGCCTGACGACGTTTGCGGACATAGCTAAAACTAGCTAAAGATTGCTGTCCAAAAAACTCTCGATCGGTCACAACTACCATCCGAAAGGTAGGTAATATAAAACCTTCTAATTCAGCCACACCAGAGTATTTGACTGCCACCGACGTATGCTGAATCTGGAGCTTATCGATCGCCGGAAAATCACGAGGATTGGGGACAAACTGTGCGGGACAATCATGTTCCTGTAATAGAGATACCGATCGAGAAGGTTGAGCAGATATTAGCCAGCTCGAATAACTCTGCTTGTGATAACCGCGTAAAGTTTCGGCAATCTTGGCAAATTGATGAGGAACAGTAGGCATCGATCGACATGCCAAATTCAAACCCTCGCCAGCAATGGCCAATTCACCCAATTGGAGATAATTAAACCTAACCTGAATACTCCCAACTAGATCCACAAACTGACGATGCCAAATCGGTGTCCCCGCATCTAAACCTTCCCATTCCTCCTGAGTGTATTTCCACCAAGAACCATTATGCGCCTGACAGCGATCGAACTCATCGATCGCCACTAAAGTATTACTCGGCAAATAATCTAACAAACAATACCGCTCATTCTCCCCATCCTCCCCAAACATTACCCCAAAATTTACTGGAGTCAAAACCAAACTTTCAATCTTATCTAAAGAGCGTTGAGTAGCAGGATCGAATTCGCGCAACTTATCCAACTCATCCCCAAACCACTCCAACCGCACGGGTAACTCCGCCGCAACTGGAAAAATATCGATAATATCCCCCCGCCGACTCCATTGTCCCTCAACTTCAACTAATGGCACTCGATCGTACCCTAAATGTACCAACTGAGTACTAATCGCCTCTACATCCCCACTATCCCCCACCCGCAAAGTCATACACCGCTGTGCAAACTCCTCCGGCGCAGGTAAATGAGGCTGCAACGCCTGAGTGGTACAAACGATCGCCAAAGTAGCCCGCCCAGAATTGCCCGCAGTCTGTACCACCTCCGCCAACCCCTGCATCTGCCCCCAAATCATCTCAGATTCGACCCGATCCGCCTTGTAAGGCGATGATTCCGTCGTCGGATAGAAATGTACCGTTTGCCAAGCCATCGCCTCCAATTGAGCCGCCCATCTACCAGCCTCCTCCACCGTCGCCGTCACCACCAATAGATGTCGCTGAGACTCCTTTGCCAACGCTGAAGCCACCAACCCCTTGGGTAGACGGGGTAAGCCATTGAGATGCAACATTCCCTGCTGTTGGAGCTTGGTGAGAAGTTCCGCCGCTAGTTGGGAACGTTCGAGCGTACGAATCAGAGCAGAAAAAGCCATTAGTTCATTTAGCAGTTAGGAATAGGCAAATTGGGCTAGGGATTAAAATCCCGCCCATGTAGACAAAATTTGCCCCAGCAAGACTAGTCTAACCCACCTACCTCAACACATGAGACCGTAGGGGTGGGTTTATGCTAACAAATATCACTAAATTCAAATAACCTCAATCGAAACCCACCCATCACCACCAGCATCTCCAGGTTGATTTATAGGGAATATGCGAAGGCTTTTGTGAGGGTGCAGGTTTTGATTTGGACATTTTATCCACATGAGACTGTAGGGGTGGGTTTATGCTAGCTAATATCGATAAATTATATAGATGCGAACAAAACCCACCCAACCCCACTAGAGTGTCCAGATCGAGATCGATCGTCGATCGAATTGTTAGTCTTCATAGTGGTAAAAAGCTTTCGACAGTTATTGGTGGAGAGGGCGGGTTTTGATTTGGACATTTTTATGATTAAGCAAAGGAGATCCCATAAACCAGCCCCTACAGACCCGTATGTGCGATATTGGTTGACGATCGATTGACTGGTGCCGATCGATTGCCTATCTCTCTTTAAGATACAAGGGGTGGGTTTATGCTAGTAAATATCGCTAAATTCTAGAAATCTTAAACGAAACCCACCCAACCCCACCAGCACCGCCCAGATTGGATCGATCGCCATGTTGGTAAACACATGCGTGGATTATTGTTGACCCTAGCAGGTTCGTACGATAGTTAATTGCACGTTTTAATCATTAGCATAAACCTGCCCCTACAGTCCCTTGAATTGGCTAAATTCAGCTAATCTCACCAGTAATATTCCGTTGGCGTAGCCTCTCCCATGGAGAATCGCACAGAAGTCTAAAGACGCGAGGCTTCCCAACATCCCGCTCTCTCCTGGTGATAGAATTCAGCAACGAGCAATTCGGTTGCCCTCTTCATTTTTATTACAACAAACCATGTTTTTGAACGACACCCTGACTTTATGGAGTGCTGCCAGCGCACCGCCACTATTGGCGACAGTAGCAGCAGAATATTCGCCAATTATTTTGTCTGGAGTCTTACTAACTCTAGTAACGATCTTTATCGCTAGTAAAATTGGCTCAGAAGTAGCCAAGCGACTAGACTTTCCGCCAGTGTTGGGGGAATTGGTAGCAGGTGTAGTTGTGGGAGTTTCTGCCCTACATTTGGTCATTTTCCCTGAAGGTGGATTAGCGGGGGCGGATTCCCTATTGATGACGGCACTCCAAGCTCTCAATCACCTGTCGCCGGAGGGACTTGAGACTGTTTTTGAGTCCCAGAGCGAAGTTCTCTCGGTGCTGGCGGAACTGGGCGTGATTATTCTCCTGTTTGAAATCGGGCTGGAGTCTGACTTGCGCCAACTTAAAGCGGTCGGAATTCAGGCGGTTGTGGTTGCCTGTGTGGGCGTAGCTGTGCCTTTCGCGGCTGGTACGGCTGGATTGATGCTGCTGTTTCATGTGGCGGCAATTCCAGCGATTTTTGCTGGGGCAGCATTGACGGCAACGAGTATCGGGATTACGTCAAAGGTACTGTCGGAGTTGGGGCAATTAAAGTCTAAGGAAGGTCAAATTATTGTCGGTGCGGCGGTAATTGATGATGTGCTGGGGATTATTGTGCTGGCTGTGGTT
>JANOPX010000114.1:0-29872 GCA_031422115.1 Chamaesiphon sp. VAR_4_metabat_408
GGGGTTCTGACCCCCAGACCCCCCATTGGGTGGGGGAGTGTCCCCCCCCCAAACCCCCCCTCAAAGCATAGGTTGTTTGAGACGGTTGGTTTGGTGAAACCGACCGCTTTGTTGGTTTGTGGGATAGGGAGATTAGCAATACAGATGCTCACCTTAACAGGGGTAACTCTAGATCGATAAGTTAAGGAACTTGGGAAGTCGATTGACCTTCCTTGAATAAAATGGAATCTAAGTTCCACTGTAAGATTAAAATCCAAGGAACTTGTGAGGAAATCAAATGGAGTTGTCAGAGCGAATGATTGTGACCATCAGCCATACGCCAAGAATACTTGCTACACCGAATAAAATATTAGTGAGCAATTGCGTTTCTGGCGTTTGAGCATTGGTAGAAACGATCGCCGCGCCGATAATTAATGCCCCGACAACCGTACTAAACGATCGCCGATTGGCTCCATCATTGACACTGCGTTGGACTCCATCCAAATCTTTAATTTCGATTTTAAGTTTTAATGTTTCCGAACTAAATCGATCGAGTAAAAAAGCCAACTGGCGCGGTGATTGAAGTGAGAGTTGTTTTAATTCCAAGCCAGTTCGTAGCAGCGACTGTACCAGATCGTCGCCGATTAACTGTCGCTGAAACATATCAGTCATCAATGGCCGTACTTCCTCAAACACATTCACATCAGGATTAAACTGTCGTCCGACTCCCTCCAAATTTGCCAGAGATTTTGCGAATAAACCAATATTACTCGGCCAACGGAGATTGTTCCGTCTTGCGGCTTGGAGGATTTCAAAAAATGCCTGACTCGCATCCATATTTTGCAAGCTGAGATTGTTATATTTGTGCAGTAACCTGTCGTAATCCCATTCCAAGCGGGACAAATCGAGTTCGCCCATCGGTTCAGCTAATTGGAGGGTAATTTGAGCACAACGTTGGGCATCACTACTAATAATCGCCAAAATCATCTCAACTAAAGCCGCTTGGGTCTTTTTGTCGAGCCGTCCCATCATCCCACAATCCAACACCGCTACCCGACCATCATGGAGATAAAATAAATTGCCTGGATGGGGATCGGCATGAAATAAACCATCAACTAAATACTGCTGAAAGAACGCTCGAAAGCAAAGTGCCGTAATCGCTTTGCGTTCGTCTTCGATCTTGCCGCCATAATCCTTGCCTGTAAACTGCGCTGATAAAATTGGCACCCCATCCAGCCATTCCAGCACCAATAATGTTTTGGTCGATAACTGTCGATCGACTTCTGGTACCATAATCTTCTTGGGGTCAAACCAGCGTCCCGCCAACAGATTCTCCCGTAGTGCCTCGGTGTAACGTGCCTCCTGAGTAAAATCCAATTCTGCTTGGAGTGCAGTACTAAATTCGGCCGCCAACGATACCAGATCGTAACGTTTGCCAAAGTCAGTTCCCGACAGGAGTTCGGCGACTTGCTTAATCAGTCCGATATCTCTGGTGACTAGTCTGTCAATTCCTGGACGCTGCACCTTGAGAGCTACTTGTCGCCCATTACTTTTTAATACAGCGCGATGAGTTTGCGCGATCGATCCTGCCGCAATCGGTCGCCTGTCGATCTCGCTAAAAACCTCGCTCAGATCCCCCTTAATCTGCCGCTGTAAGACCGTTTCAATCTCCAACCAATCAATTGGTGGTACATTCGATTGGAGGTCGCTGAGGGCGGTAATATAGTCCGGTGGTAATAGATCTGGTCGGGTACTCAGCAGTTGCCCCAGCTTGACATAGACTGGCCCCAAATCAACCAAAATACTGCGGAGAATTGCTGGTGGTGGGATGTCCACTCGTTCGTTGAGGGTCGATCTATTTCCATCTCCAGCCACTTGTTTGACTTTACCGATCGTCAAAATCTGCCGCATATAGTCCCAGCCATGCTGCAACAGCACTTGAGCTATTTCCCGCTGTCTGGAACTATCGAGCTTGGTAATTGCAGTCATTTCGCGATTAGCTCCTGAAAAGTGATTGCTATTTATTTCGTCGTTGGCGGTAGGGTCACGTTTGCTTCGGCTAACGCCAAAAGCAATAGCCTCTCCATACGAGAGAATCGAGAATTGCCGATATCCTATCAATTATAGCTGTTCGCTCTAGACCGAATCTGTCATGCTTTGACGTTATGGTCGGGATAAAGGTCGATCTAAACTGTCCAATCCTTGGTTACTAACTTTGGGACTTTGCTAAAATCACGAACATTACGGGTCAATAACACCAAGCCACGAGATAGAGCAATTGATGCAATTCTCAAATCCATTGTTGATACTCGAACTTTTTGCGACCGCAACTCGTCATCGAAGGGCAAAACCGGAGCTGAGGCAAAACCCTGAAGAATTTCTATTAAAAGATTGTACCCACGAATTGTATCGGTATTTGTCTGAGCGCGATTAATAAAATTATGGGCACCTAATGTCTGTTCGTGAAAACTAACAGCAGATAAAGAAAAATCTTTGGAAGAATACCTATCCATTCGCATCATTAAATGATTGAATTCTACACTCGATCTGCGTTGTAGAAAACTGATATGGTCGATACCCGAGCAAATATTTCACAATTACTCGGCACTTTCACTAATAGGCCGATCCGATTGACGGAAATTTTCTCCATATTCCAGAGCTTCAAGGAAAACTGCCTCATCAGAGATCGAACCAGTAAGTTTTTGTAACCAGTTTTCAGCAACAGGCTTGCGATTGACCTTTTGTTGTAGGTCTGAAACTGTTTGTTCGAGATTGCTCAAACGTCTTTCGAGAGTTATTTCATTTAACATTTTTTTATCATCAAAGGATAGACCATATTCTAATTATAACTGATAACCGAATATATCGAGCAGTTGCACTCACATGGCACCCCTACAGATTCTAGATCTAATCTGTAAATAACTCACAAGCGATATTTACGGATGTCGATCGAACAGATTCGAGTAACTTCGCCCAGCCCCAATCTTCGATCTGTTTGACACATTCTGGATGGTGGGGTGATGCTAATGGAACCAACGCCGTCACCATTTCTATCGCCACTTCACTGAGGATTTCGGCGATCGCATTTGCCGTTACCAAATCCCCATTTTTCACCAATTTACTCTTTTTCCCCACCACCTGACAAGCCTCAGCAATCCCCCAAGCAGCAGCTTGTTTTACAGCGACATCATTACTTGTCAACTGAGTAAAATAACGCTCGATCGATTCCCATTCTGGGCGCAATGTCCGAATCAACAATTCCACCGTATGTAGATATAATCCCACATCAATAATCAAATCTGTTGCTTTCGCCTGTCTAGTGAGAAACATCCCCCCAGCCAAAACTAATTGCGGACAACTATAATTAAACGCATCACCGAGTTTTCCCCAGCTTTGGTACATATCCGCCGTACTTAATTGCTGATAATGAGCTTTTGTTTGCAATAACAAACTCACTGGAAAATAACTAGCAATCAGATCGACATCCAATTCCTCTGTCAGAATTTGACTCCGTTGATAGTTGGATTGAGCTGCTAAAACTGTCCCTTCGCTCCCAATTCGATTGCTAGCGCAGACGGCAAGCCGTTCGACAATTTTCTCACCATAAGTATCAGCCTCAATCCCAATACTCATCTCACTCAATGGCGTATCTTCTATACTCAACCTGCGATACAACTCCCCAAATCTGTCGCCACCATTTGTCAACGTAACTAGGGGAATTGGATAGTTATGTTTATCATCATCAGGAAGGGGAAATTCATCACCCCACATGGTAAATAATAACGGTGGACTCCAATATTCATTTTGCAATTCACGGGCGATCGATTGAATTGCCGATGGATTCCAAGCAGTTTCACCTAAATGATTCCCAACTTCTGCCAACTCTATATCCCAACAATAAGCCAGCATTTCATCCGCAATTCCAAAGGGATAAGGTAATCCCGCCATCTGTCCAATTTGGGTATTTACATCGATATATAAATCTCGTTTGGGTAAAGATTTTTTGATACTTCGATCTTGAATGGCGATGCGATCGAGTAATTCTTTCCGTGATTGCGATCGAAAGAACCACAAGGGATATAATTGTCCGATAGCGGTAGTCACGATCTGCACGTATCGATCGCTATCGAGATACAGAATCCGTTGAATCAGAGAGTCTCGATCGTCCCCACTCATCTTAACCGTAGGCGGTGCAATTCCCGACCACAAATCCTCAACCTCCGCCAAACTCGCCTTACTACTAAAGCTTTCCCAACCCCCATTCAACCAGACGAGCTGAAGTGCGTACTCCCCCCACTGCTCTACATATCGATCGTACTTACTATCCTTCTTCCCTCGCCTAGCTTCAGGTTCGATGGTTTTTTGACGATCGATCGCAATATCCAACAACTTATTCAACCGCTGTAACAAATTATTCGGTGCATCCAACCCATAAAAGCTCCGACACTGATAAATCGAATTGAGCGGGCTTTCCCCCTTATCTACAGACTTGCCACAAAACCAAATTTCCCACCCCTTCTTCGTCAATCCTACCTTTGGCTCGCGCTCTTCTGTCAGGATCTCATCTCGCTGCGGGGGAAATAATCCACCTAGTTGCAAATCTGCTACCAAGTCTCTAATCGGGTATCGATGTACTGTACCGCGAATTTCCTTGAGCTGTGCCAATACTACCATCCACCGCAGATGATCTGCTAGCAGTTTGGGGATTTGCAGGGATTGGCTTTGGTTGGTGGTTGCGCTCATGGCTCGAATCCTCACTTTAGATCGTACTTGGGAATAGCTTGGCGTTGGCGGAGCCTGCCGGAGGTAATCGTCAAAGCCTACTTGAGGTCATGTCAATCCTGTCTAATCTTACCACTCTTATATTAAATTCGTTTGCTTATTTTACAAGCATATTTTTCTGAAAATGTATATTTAATTTTTAACTATATAAGTAAAAACTAGTGCCGTATTTAATATGTACACCCGTTATAATACAATTACAGCATTAAAACTAGTTTTGTACGATTGACAATAGTAAGCATGAATAATTTGAATATCCCTGAAAGCCTTTCATAGCCTTGTGTGCAACGAAAGACCCCCGACTTCTTGGAGAAGTCGGGGGTATGTGGCGATAAGTTAGTTACCGATGCTAATATGTTGATATGAGACGATCGCAGCTCAACGAAGCAAGCATTTTTAGAGATCGATCTATTCTGGTAGAGAGGTATAATGGTCGAGACTATTTGGACGTTGAATATCGACACAGCAAGGACGATCGTTCGTCCACAACAACTAAGCGATTATGAATCTTGGTATGCTGGCTTTGCTGGGCGACTACCGAAACAACATCAATACGATGATGGATGGGTTAGTTTAGAGAAATGCGATCGCCAATGGTTTGCAGATTCATGTCAGCATCAGCAACAATTAGCGATCGCCGATCGAGTTTATATATTTGGGATCTTTTCCCGCCAAACCAACGAGCATCTGGGAAATATTGACATTTCCACAATTCGTCGCGAGGAAAATCAGTGGGCGAATTTAGGATATGAAATCCACAATCAATATTGGCAAAAAGGATTTGGTAAAGAAGCAATTCGAGCAGCGATCGTCGCTGGATTTGAAACGTTGAACTACCATCGGATTGAAGCTTGCATTAATTTAGATAATCATGCCTCTATTGGACTTGCTCAACGTGTGGGGATGCAAAAAGAGTGTATTCGTCGTGGATTCATCTACGAAAATGAGCAATGGGTAGACCATTTTATTTATGTCGCTTTACCTGTTGATGTTGGTTTAGTAGCAAAACCACCAGCAATCGCTAGATAAGCTTGTAGGCTGATTTTGCTTGTGTAGCGGACTGTGAATATTGACCACCCTAATGGTTTACGAAATCGATCGGCAATTGGGATCGATCTAGTTCTTCGCGCAATACTCTTCGCAAAGTTGTTTCCAGAGGCTCTTGCTCTTTTTGTTGGATATGTTGACACAATGCTTCATTAATTAAACTTTGATAATTTCCCCCTCCGGCTGCGTGGACTTGTGCGCGGAACCAATCGAGAACTTTATCATCCAACCGAATAGTAATCCTAGTTTTGCCTACTCCAATCGGATCGATCGCACCTCGTTTCCCTTGGCTAAAATTATATTCTGGTTCCATTTTTTACTCCTGTTCATATTGAGCTAGTTCCGATCTAGTTGCTGTTCGAGCTGAAATTAATCTAATCTCACTGCCGCGCCATGTATAAACAACTACAAGAACCCGACCAAACCCATCCATTCCGATCGTGATGAATCGCTCTTCCTCAAATCGATCGTCATTAACTGTCGTTGACAAATCATCTGAGAATACAGATACAGCATCGGCAAAGTCGATCCCATGTTTATATATATTGCTTGCAGCTTTATCTTTATCCCACTGATACACTGGTTTTCGTATGCACAATTGTACATATTAACATGATAACTCCATCCGCTGATTTTGGTGGATTGGCAAAACCAGCAGCAATCGCCCCATGACTGAATGATTTAGATAAGCTCATATAGGTTGATTTTGGTTGTGTAGCGGACTCCTGGTGCAAAATCCGATATCATTCACCTATAACAAGCACGAGCTTGAGAACATCAACCCTAGGTGCAGGAGCTAACGTAGACAATGAAACTCAAAATTGGTATTAACGGCTTTGGTCGAATTGGTAGACTAGTAGCGCGGATAGCGATGAAGCATCCCGAATTGGAACTAGTGGGTGTAAATGACTTGGTTCCTCCCGATAACCTTGCCTACCTATTCAAATACGACTCCACCCACGGCACCTATCAAGGCACCGTTGAGGCAAAACCCGACGGAATTCTCATCGACGATGTTTTCGTGCCCTGTACGGCGATTCGAGACCCCGCAGAGCTGCCTTGGAGCAAACTAGGGGTGGATTATGTGGTTGAGTCTACAGGATTATTTATCACCCATGATGGTGCCCAAAAACACATCCAAGCTGGAGCCATGCGAGTAATCATGTCAGCTCCAACCAAAGATCCTGACAAAGTGCGAACTTTGGTAATGGGAGTCAATCACCAGGAATTTGATTTATTAACAGATGCGATCGTATCTAATGCAAGCTGCACCACTAATTGTCTAGCTCCAGTTGCCAAAGTCCTGCATGACAACTTTGGCATTGCGGAAGGCTTGATGACCACCGTTCACGCCATGACAGCCACCCAGGGGACTGTAGATGGCCCCAGTCCAAAAGACTGGCGCAGTGGGCGAGGAGCGTCCCAGAACATCATTCCCGCCTCAACTGGAGCGGCAAAAGCGGTGGCTTTAGTACTACCCGAATTGAAAGGGAAGCTAACTGGGATGGCGTTTCGGGTGGGTACGCCTGATGTCTCAGTGGTGGATTTGACTTTCAAAACTGTCAAATCAACTAGTTATGCAGATATTTGTGCAGCGATGAAAGCAGCGGCGGCGGGTGAATTGAATGGGATCTTGGGTTACACCGAGGATGAAGTTGTGTCGATGGACTTCCGCACCGATGCTCGTTCGAGTATCTTTGATGCGCGGGCGGGAATTGGGTTGAATGCCAACTTTTTCAAGGTGGTAGCTTGGTACGATAATGAGTGGGCTTATTCTGCCCGTGTTGTCGATTTGATGGTGTTTATGGCAAAGAAAGAAGGACTAATCTAGAAGGGCAATAAATCATTACCATCAGCGTAAACATTTACACCGCTGATGGTAATTTTTGCGCGATCGAAAAAACTACAGCGGATATAATTGTCTCGAATGGCGGTAGTCACAATCTCTAGCTGATAAATGATATACTTTGAATATCATCTGGACTTAACTTATGAAGACTCAAATCGGGCAATGGGGCAATTCATTAGGGATTAGGATTCCCAAATATATCGCCGAAGAATTAGCCTTGAGTGTGAATGGTGAGGTCGAGTGTCGGCTCGAAAATGGTGTAATGATCGTCGCGCCAATCGACAAGTATGGTAAGTACACGCTTCAGCAGCTAATTGCTCAGGAATTAGAAGACGATGGCGAAGTTAATTGGGGACAGGCAGTAGGTGGCGAGGAATGGTAGACTATATTCCTCAACAAGGGGATTTTATTAGGATTGACTTCGATCCCCAATCCGGTCACGAACAGATGGGCAATCGTCCCGCGCTGGTGGTCAGTCAAACTGAGTTCAACCAGTATCGTGGCTTTGCGCTAGTCTGCCCTATTAGCAACACCAAGCGACGTAATCCTTTTTACGTCACTATTCCAGCCGATCTATCGGTTACTGGCATCATCATGACCGACCAATTACGTTCCTTGGACTATCGATCTAGAATGGCGATATCGATCGGCATTTGTCCAAAAGATTTACTCACAGAAGTTTTAAACCGAATCTATCCAATCCTATTTTAATCTCCACCAAATAAAAATTTCCAGATGCGGACTTTGTTTGTGTAGATCGTACAGACTAACAAGTGGCACAAGATACTTGACTGTGCTTTTTGGAAATATTAAGATATGGAAGTCGGCAAATGTACGCGATTATTTTGAGATACCAATAGAGGAATAATGAGAAATAAACTTGCTGCTTGTTTTGCGACTTTGAGTGCGATCGTCGGTGCGGGAACCATGCCTTCAATGGCTCAAGAAAATGGATTTACTACCGACTATTGTTATGCCACCATTACGGCTAAAGATGGTTATGCAAATCTCCGCTCTGCGCCTAGTGTGAATGCAAAAATTGTCCGCACTGTTAGATCTGGTAAAAAAGTGGAAATTGTTGCGGAGAATCAACAATCAGGGAAACTTTGGTATCGAACTGTGGGCGGATTATATCTCAGAGCTAACCAAGCAAGTCGAGACTGCAATAATTACTAGTCAATCTTTGTGAACCAAAGAACCCATAAAAAAAGACCGCTCATTATGAGCGGTCTAACTAATCAAAGAATCAAATACTATTTGATAAATAGCATTTCTTGATAAGTAGGTAAAGGCCATAAATCGTCAGCAACTTCGCCTTCGAGGGCATCGGCGGATTGACGAACCTCATCCATTAGGGGACGGACAGTATTCGCCAGATACTGCATATGCGCTTCAGTATCGGCAAAATCGTGACTGCTCAGAGCTGCACCTAACTTATTGACTGCATCCATCATGGATTTAGTGAGAGTGGCGACTTTTTGGACAGTTTCTTTATCAAAATCAACACCGATATCCTTGAGATCGTCAATGGTGCTGGCGAGAGCGGATAGGTAGCGAGTAGCAGCAGGATAAATCAGTGTTTTAGCCATGCTGATGACTAATTTGGCTTCAACTTCGATCGATAGAATATACTGTTCGGCATAGGTTTCATACCGACTAGCCAATTCTACAGGGGATAGAATTCCCAAACCGCTAAATAGCTCTTCAATCGCCTTCTCTTGCAGCACAGGTAAAGCATCAGCAGTAGTCCGTAGATTTTTCAACCCGCGCTCTTCTACCGCCATTTTGTGCCATTCAGCCGAATAACCATTGCCATTGAAGATAATCGCACTGTGATTATCCATCACCTCTTTGAGCACAGTTTGAACAGCAGCATTGAGATTATTCCCGATTGCCAATTCCCGTTCCAACTCAGCAGCCATCCAGTTGAGGGAATCAGCGAGAATAGTATTCATCGCTACAAGAGGCCCTGCTACAGACTGAGCCGAACCTACAGCACGGAACTCAAAGCGGTTGCCAGTGAAGGCAAAGGGAGAAGTCCGGTTGCGATCGCCAGCATCAGATGGTAATAGTGGTAGGGTATCTACACCCATATTCAGCACACCCTTATTCGTCGAACTCTTCAGCTCGCCCTTCTTGATTTGCTCGAAGACATCATCCAATTGAGAACCCAGGTACATGGAGATAATCGCTGGCGGAGCCTCATTCGCACCCAAACGGTGGTCGTTACCAGCCGTTGCAATCACCGCACGTAACAGCGTCCCATACTTGTGCATCCCGCGAATTATCGCACCACAGAAGACTAGGAACTGCATATTTGAGTGAGGATTGTCACCAGGATCTAATAAATTCCCCTGAGTAGCATTCCCAACCGACCAGTTGACGTGCTTACCAGAACCATTAATTCCAGCAAATGGCTTCTCATGCAACAAGCACATAAACCCGTGCTTTTTGGCAGTACACCGCAGCACAGTCATAATCAACTGTTGGTGGTCGGTAGCGACGTTTGCTGCCTCATGGTAGGGGGCGATTTCAAACTGACCTGGTGCCACTTCATTGTGACGAGTTTTGGCAGGGATACCGAGCTTGTAGAGGCGTTCCTCGACATCCTGCATGTAGACTTGTACCCGTGCTGGAATCGCGCCAAAGTAGTGGTCGTCAAATTGTTGACCTTTAGCGGGAGGCTTGCCAAATAAACTGCGCCCAGCGAGTAATAAATCGGGACGACTATTTGCGAAATTGGCATCTACCAAGAAGTACTCTTGTTCCGCGCCGCAACTAGAATTAACTGGAGCAATATTAGTATTTCCCAATAGCTTCAACACCTTAGTTGCCGCCTTATTCATCGCCGCATTAGAACGCAAGAGGGGAGTCTTCTTATCTAGTGCTTCCCCAGTCCAAGAAACGAATGCAGTAGGGATACAAAGAGTCACCCCATTATCCGTCTCCATCACAAAAGCGGGACTAGTGACATCCCAAGCGGTATAACCACGAGCTTCAAAAGTGGAGCGAATCCCACCATTGGGGAAAGAAGAACCATCTGGCTCACCTTGCACGAGCAATTTACCTGCAAACTCAGATATCACCGAACCATCGCCTTGGACAGAGATGAAACCATCGTGCTTTTCAGCAGTACCATTAGTCAAAGGATAGAAAACGTGAGCGTAATAAAGTGCGCCTTTGCCAATCGCCCAATCCTTCATCGCCAGAGCGACAGCATCAGCTACAGCACTATTGAGTGGTTCGCCAGTTTGGATGGTCTTCTTGACGGACTTGAATACGTCCTTGGGGAGACTTTCCTGCATCTTCGCCAAGGTAAATACATCAGTTGCCCATAAATCCTCTAACCGCTTGGGAGCCTTGACGGGCATCGGTTCGCGGTTGGTGATTTGATAAATTGCTTGAACTCTAGATTCATTCCCACTCACAGCTTTTTTTCCCCTTTTGGAATAATGCGATCGATAGACAATAGTAGTTGAAATAGATCGCTAAAATAGATACATACGATACTCAATTGCCACGAATAATGTGCGTTAACTTTTGAGTACTGAGTAAGTGTTTTGTAATTAACCGCAAAGTCTAGCCAGTCGCTTAATTGGGTCTACTTACTCGATGTTTTAGACGTTATCCTATCTTAGCGTGGGATTTGGGATTTTTCTGTTTGTCAGTAACGATTTCGATACAGCAGTCGCAAGCACCACGATCTGGGTTGAGGTTCTCACCTACTTGGCGGTTGTCGCAGGCTCCCACGCATAGGCAGAGCGTTGCCCACACGAGTAACCACAGGGATATAATCAAAGTCCGCCACCTTTGGACTATTAGGGCAAATTTGCGCCTACTTAACCGAACCAGATTCGATCGAGTGTAAAGTAGCTCCTAGTAGAGATGATATTTGTTGTTGTTGGGGTGTCAGTCGAACTAGAGCATTGTCCCATTCGTCCATATGCCGCTGCAATCGTTTGGCGATAATCGGCAGTAGATTTCGCTGCTCCGGTTCCGCTGCTTCTACATCGGGGGATTTGCTTGCTTCTTGCTTGAGTAACCGAATCAGACTCCGAATTTCCGATCCGATCGATTCTAACTCAGCCTTGGTGGTATTTGCCTGAGTATCGATCGACACCAGACTATATATCTGCTGACGAACCTGACTGAGTGTCTCAATTGCTGATTTCATCAACACCTGTTTTTCTTGCAACCTGGCATTTCCCACCGCCAAACCGCATTGCATCGCAATTTGACGCACCCATTCAATCTCATGAGACTGCCAGTGGCGATATTCAAAACACTCATGAGCCACCAATAGCCCCAACAACCGTCCATTAGCTAACAAAATCGGTGCGACTAGACTAGCCTTAACCCCAATCGACGATAGAGCTTGAAGATAACAGTCTGTCAAACCTGCCTGATGGATATTGTCGATCGATCGTACTCGTCCATCTTGGTACTGGATGGCATAGCCTCGATCGAAGCAAGGATCGACCATCAGCCGCCCGACAATCGGTGCCAAAGCAGACTTCGTGACCTCCGCCACGATTTTCCCCATCGAGACCCCTTGGAGACCGTATCCGACCACTCGATCGCACCCTAGCAATTTCTGCGTCTGCTGCGCCGTAATCTGGAGCACTTCCACTCGATTACGACCACCATAGATATTCCGGTTAATTTGGGGCAAAATCCGTTGCCAATCAGCCACATGTTGCAATTGGCGTTGTAATTTCTGACATTCTGCCAATTGTGCGGCATGTTCGATAGCGAAGCCAATTTGAATCGCCACCTGAATCGTCAGATCTATTTCGGACTGTTTCCACTGACGAGGAGCATCACACTGATGGAGCACGAGCAAACCGTAAAGCGTCTGAGGCTCCCTGAGAATCGGCACTACCAGACTAGCACGAACGCCAATCTTTTCGAGATTTTCAATATAACAAGGACTCATCCCTGCCTGGTAAATATCTGATATGGCGCGAACTCTGCCCATCTGATACTTATCGATATATCGCGCCTCAAAACAAGGATCGATAATCTTCATCCCGATGGTTTTGGGATAAACTGGGACAACTGATTCGCTCACGATCGTCCCGACCTTTCCAGATTGTAGACTATAAATGACCGCCCTGTCCCCACCGATCGCTTGGCGAATACATTGGACTGCGGTATTAAGAATCTCCTCTTCAATGGTAGAAGTGCGAATTCTCGCCACGATATCTGTCAACAGATTAGCTTGCTCGCTGACATTTTGGACAGTATGGTCGTATTTCTCACTCTCGTTAGAGTAGCTTTTGGGCACGATATTTGTCATGTGCTTACACTTCTCAATCTTAGCCACCATATATATGGTATGGTGCTATCCCATTTTTGTAACTAAGCCTTTTGTCTGAGTAAATTCAGGAATGATATTTTTAGCGATTGTAGATTCCTATAGCATTATCGATCGAGCCAGTATCTTATATGTCAATAAATAATTTTAAGATCGAAGTTGTTATCGGATCGATTTTGTCTCTGCTAACTAGTTGTAATCTCCATAGTCTAGCTAGTCTTTCCGTCATTCACAAGCCCGATTCTACTGTCACGAATAGTTTATCCACTCCGCTGGTGCGCCCGATCCCTATGAGGAGCTGAATAATAGTAAAATACCCACGATCGAGCAGCAACCGATCGTCATAATTAATGTTCGCGGCAAAGATGTTTATTTCGATCGAAGACGAGGAAAATTATTAAAACTACCAGATAAATTCCAGTATATATTTAACTTCAGTGAGGGGCTGGCAAGAGTATCTAAAAATGGTAAGACATCTGGCTATATTAACGATCGAGGGGAATGGGTTATTCCGCCACGTTTTGATTTAGAGGAGACTTATTCCCCCAGTTTTGGCTCGATTAGTGATTTCGATGGGGGAGTAGCAGTAGTTTCAGTCGGTAAAAAATTTGGCCTAATTAACAAGCAGGGAAAATTTATCATCCCGCGACAATTCAATGAGAGGATCTATCCCTACGTTGGCAGAGCTGGCATATTGGTGGATCTAAATGAAGGCAAAAAAAAGTGTATCAATAATCGTGGATTGCCCCTGAGTGCGGATACTTGCAAGCAAATTCAAAAAGAAGCCCAAGCCAAAGAATTCCGACCTACTGAGCCTGTTTTTCGCGTAGATAATGGCGCAGTCTATCTCAAAGGTAAACTGCTGCCAAATCGACGCTGGGACGAAGTAGTCGGTCAATTGCCTAACAATTCTGTGGGCTACAAAGGTGTTTATATGTATCGGGTAGGTAAAAAATGGGGTTTGGTGCATGAATCTGGAGAAATTAGAACTCCACCTCAATTCGATTATATTGAAAGGATGAGTCTGAGTAAACAGCCCGCTCCTATATTTTATAATGGTTTAGCGAAAGTATCGATCGATGGTAAATTTGGCTTTGTTGATGAGATGGGTAGGTTTATAATTACGCCCAAATTTGAAGAAGTACGTCCCTTCGACTTCGATCCTGAGATATCTGTTGGTAAATTAGCTGGTAAATGGGGTCATATTAACCGACAAGGAAACTTTATTTTCCCTATATATGGCGATCTTTACTTTAACCATAACACCTTTGACCGTCGATTTGGCTCTTTAGCGATGGTCAAAATCAAAGATAAGTATGGATTTATCGATCGCCAAGGAAACCTAGTCGTCCCGCCTAAATACGATGAAATTGTCGATAATACTCCTAATAACGGTTATGGAATTTCCAGCTACTATGATAGTTTGTATAACGAAAAAATTGCCCCGGCTCGCATCGGCAATAAGTGGGGTTATATCAATACAAAAGGAACGATCCAAATCCCCATAAAATTTGATAACGCTGACTCTTTTAAATATGGGGTGGCAGAAGTGAGGGTAGGTAAACAAATTTTCTACATCGATAGACAAGGCAAAACTTTGCCATTTTAAGTATGCTTGCTCTGCCGCTGTTTCTAGCTGCCCAAGACCTGCCGCGAAATCAGAGATCGCCATAACCTGTCGGGCAAAAGCGCATGTAAGAGCAAATAAGCTCTCCCATGAGGGGCAGATGGGATCTGTCGGTAGCTGCGCGATAAATGGTCTTAGCGACCCCTTCTGGAGCTGGGAGTGAGTCATTCAATCTCTCACTAAACTGCTTGACTCGCTCTACTAAATCGGCATAATTTGGGTGACTTGCCCACTCCGTACCTCGATCGATAAAACTCGTTCTAATGCCACCAGGCTCAATAATTTTGACCTGAATGTTAAAACGCTCCAACTCATAGCGCATCGCCTCAGACAGCCCTTCTACAGCCCATTTGGTCGCATGATATGAAGATGCTAGTGGAAACGCTAGACGACCCCCAAGTCAATTACCCACCATCAAGCGGAGTACCGCTATGATGGGGGCTTGTATCTAGACTCCACCGCAGTCCTGAAAACCTTTGCAGGATCTCAGTTTTGGTTTCACCGCCCGACACATTAGGGGATACTGACAAGCTCCCCGTACTAGTCCAGTCTTGCCGAACTAGCAACGCTCTCATTGCAATATTTCGTGCGCCAACCAAATCAGCGTGTAACTCATGACCGCAACATTCGCAGCGGAACAACAAACCTTTATTAGGTCTATTGGCATCTGAAGTATGTCCACATTTGGGACAACTTTTCGATGTGTAATGAGCTGGGACTTTAGTAGCTAGCGAACCATTTAGATTAGCCTTATAGTCGATATAGCCATGCAATTCGGCAAACGACCATTTAGCCTTGTTTCGATTAGCTCTACGTCTCTTCTTGCTGGTCGGGTCGTTCGACCCGACCGCCTTCTTACCCGATTTAGTTCTAGTTCTGTCCCGTATTCCGGTTAAGTTTTCTAGTCCAATTAGGCTGTTAGGCTTTGCAATATCCTTGCTTATTTGGTGGTTCACATCAACGATAAACCGTCTTTCTCTGCCAGATAAAGCGATTAATCTTCGCTTTGCTGAACGAGTGCCTTTACGCTGAAGAGTCATCCGTGCTTTATGATAGCGGTTGGCTTTATGTCTAGCATCTTTTCCTGAGTAGAATTTAGACTTATTTTGCAAGTCTGTTTCTACGGCTAGGTATCTCATTCCCACATCGACACCAGAAACTCTGGTTATTTTCAGTGGGTCGAGTTCAGGAGTTTCCACTTCGACACTTACCATCAGGTAGTAAGTCTTAGAGGAACGCTGATAGACAATTTTAGCTGCTCCAATACTGGCACCATTAGCAATTAAATCTAGATGCTTATTGTATCCATCATAAGGAACTACTATTCGACCTTCGAGGGTGATAATACTCACCTGCTGTTTGGTCTTAAATGAATAGTCTCTCTGATAATTTAGAGTACAAGTTCGAGAAATATACTTAGGGGCTTTGTCTAGCCCTTTATATCGTCTCTTGGTGTAGCCTTTGGCAATAGCATCACTAGATTGTTTTACCTTAGTCCAGAGGGTTTTAAAGGTAGAAGATACTTGTCTAGGTACATTGCAAGCCATTTGCGCTCCAAGCCCAAATCGAGACCGCAATTCATTGTAGACAGCCTTCTGCAACTTAGCCCCATTACTGGTTTTACCCGCATCAAAAGCGACTTGTGAAGTGTAGTTCAAGGCATCACGGTAGGCTAAAGCAGTCTGAGACACCAGAGCTTTTTGCTCTGCGGTCAGGTTTAGTTTTAGCTTGGCAGTGATTACTTGGGACATTATCTTAGTTTGAAATTGGTGCTCTAATTGTGCTAGTGTAACACCTTCGATCGGTCCCATCAAGGCATATCCGGCATTATTAACGAGTACATCAATTCGCCCAAACCGCTCTACCGTCTCACTGACGGCACTGTCAATCGTTTCAGGCAATGTGACATCAAGACGCGGGCAAATAACATTCCTCACTTTCGTCCAATCTCCGGCTTGCTGCGGCGATCTCATTGTTGCCGCTACATTCCAGCCTTGCCGCACAAAATACTGTGCCGTAGCTGCGCCAATGCCGCTGGATGCACCTGTAATCAAAACTGTCTTACTCACGATATCACCTCTAGGAGTTTAGATATCCAGCAGCATAAACTATGGACTATACTCCACTGTCAAGCAGATTGAGGATGTGGCAATGCAAATCGGTGAATTATCGCAGAAAACAGGCTTATCGAAGGATACAATTCGTTTTTATGAAAAAATAGGTTTGATTACGCCCAATACTAAACCAGCGGGAACGAGACTATATAAGGAATATCCACCAGAAACAGTCGATCGTTTAACGACGATCTGTCATGGTAAAGGACTAGGATTTAGACTCAGTGAAATCAAAGAGTTGCTCGATGTTTGGCAACATGGCGGCATGTCTATACCAGAGCAGATTGAAATCATCGATCGCAAAGTCCAAGAAATTGCTGCCAAAAAACGACAACTAGAAGCGATCGAAACCTACTTACAGGGCAAACTAACTAGACTGAATCAAGCACTGTAACTTACATCCGCTCGCGGGCGTTGGTGGATCGGCGGAATCAATGGCGAGTTAAGATAGAGTTGACAGTGGTAATGCAATTGCATTACGATGGAATTCAGTCTTCATAGATCCTTGCTATTATGTCGATCTCCAAAGGTTCAAGCAGAGCTATTGGCTCAACTCCATGCTCAGAGTCTACTCTGACCGATCGATATCAAACGACGGTGCCTGCGCCTGTGCGGAAATTTCTGGGCTTAGGCAAAAACGATAAAATCTCTTATACTCTTCAGCCAGACGGAACAGTAGCTATTTCTCGCCAGACACAGCCAGAAAGTGACCCGATCTTGAAACCATTTTTAGATTTGCTTGCCCAAGATATTGCCAATAATCCTCAGCGATTGCAACCAATTGGTTCCGATCTAATCGATCGCGTTCGATCTCTAGTGTCAGAAGTTGATTTCGATCTGAACGAATCGATCGATGAGGATGAATAGGTTTGTCACAATCAAAAGCTGAAGATCGATCGATAGTAATTAATGGCTGGAGGATCTTTGCTCATCCGCTGTTTCTCGACCAACTTGAAGATCTATTAATTCAGGTTGAAACTCTGCGTCAGAAGCATCCCAAAGATTATCAAAAGAAAAAAGTTACAAAATGCCTAGCGGCAATTGCCAAGCTAGTATTTGATGTTATTCCTCAAGATCCAACCCGTAGCGATTACCGTCAAGGTTCTACTCTAGGTGACAATTATAAACACTGGTTTCGAGCCAAGTTTTTTCAGCAATATCGATTGTTTTTCAGATATCATCAAGAAAATAAAATTATTATCTTTGTTTGGGTGAATGATGAAAACTCAAAAAGAGCCTATGGTAGTAAAACTGATGCCTACTTAGTTTTTAAGAAAATGTTGGAAAGTGGAGATCCGCCTAATAGTTGGGATACTTTGCTGCAAAATGCCACGGATGAAGCTCAAATCGAGCGATTAGAACAAGTAACAACACAATATGTTGGCGAGAATGGCGAAAGTTGTTAGCAAAGAATGCTAATATTTGTCTGCTGCATTTGAATGGTTAGGGGTCGATCGGCTTATCTTTGTAACATTGCCCACACAAAACCTGTGTTGCCTCGCTGTGCTCCAGCCATCGAGATCCACAACAAAGCCATATGTTCTAGATGCAAACTCATCGAGATATTACCCGTATCAACGGGTTCCCACCCCAGTTGTTGACAGAGATCGGCAACCGCTACTTTAGCGGTAAGATCGTTGCCAGCAATCAACATGGCAGGTTTGAGGTCGCCATATCCTGGATACTGATTGTTTTCAAAGTTTTCGTAACCATAAATGGTAAATGCTTTGACAACACGGGCATCAGGCACGAGTTGTTGAATGATTTCGCTACTAGAGTTGCGGCTTTGCAAGGCGTGCGACAGGTTTGCGCCCACAGGATTGATACAGTCCACTAAAATCTTCCCGCTTAAAACCGATCTAAGTGGTGTCAGGGCAGATTCTACTGCTGAAAATGGTGTCACTAGAAACACCACATCTGCTGATTCGATCGCTGCCAATGGTGACTGAACTAATAGAGCTGGATTTCGACTCAGTGCAGAGAGAACTGTTGGAGATTGTGGATCGCGGGCGGCGATGACGATCTGATGTCCGAGTTGTTGTAATCGATCGGCCAGTCGCGCACCTACATTACCAACACCAATAAAAGCAATTTTCATGATTTAATTCCTAATTTGCTAAAACTTACAGCCTAAATTACTTGTCAAGCTCCGTCAAACAAGCCACCAGTCGATCGGGCATGGCAAAAAATGGACAGTGCGATGAGGGCAGCTCAAAGCGTTTACTCACGCTCGTTCGGCTCAACATCAGGAGTTGGAGTTGATGGCTCACCGTTCGATCGTGCAATGTTTCGATGTAATAACGCGGAATGCTTCCATACCGTGCTTCTGTTAAGGTTACAGGGGTTGCTAGTGGCGGAACTGGTTCGGGGCGATGCTTATTCACCAGCAGATCTTGGTAATGAGGCGGACAATCCGCACCGAAGACTTCGACAATGCCCTCCGCAGCCACCGATGCTGGTGAATACTGTTCTGGATGTTCTTGTCGCCAATACTTCCCCACGAGGCTGTCCTTATCTTCAGAGGAGAGTTGGTACAGGCTCTCACCGCTGAGGGGGAGGTAAGCACAAACATAAACCAATGCTTTCAGGCGATCGGGAATGGCTTCGGCGACGGCTGAGATAACTACGCCACCCATACTATGCCCGACGAGAATCACATCGTGGCGATCGCCAATTACCCCGATCGCTGCATCCCGATAACTGTCCAAAGATGTGTTTTCGGGCAGAGTTCGATCGTCACCGTGAGCGGGTAGATCGATCGTTAGTACGTTATGCCCCTTAGCTTCAAGCATTGTGACAACTTCAGTCCAGCAAAATCTGCCCAGCCACGAACCATGAACCAAAACATAGGTATTATTTGCCATGAGTTTTCCTTGCGAATTTCAAAATATTTGAATGCTGGGAAATCGGATTAATTAGTTTGATTAGCTGCCCAACGCTGCCAAAACTAGTTTTGCTGTTTCGGCACCTGAATTTTGCTGTTGTCCGGTAATCAGATTGCCATCCCGCACCGCATGGGGTGCAAAGGCTTCTTTGGTGACAAAATTTGCGCCTAATTTTTTAGCCTCATCTTCAATCCGAAAAGGCATCATTTTTTGACCCACAATTCGATCGGCATAATCTTCTTCACTATTAGCAAACCCGGTCATAGTTTTACCCTGGATCAAATACTCTCCATTCGATAGTTTTGCTTCGAGTAATAGGCAGGTGCCATGACACAAAGCAGCCGTGGGCTTGCCCGTTGCGTAGAAATCAGCGAAATATTGGCTGAGGGTTTTGTGTTGACGGAAGCTGAACATGGGGGATTGACCTCCACACACCACGATCGCCTCAAAACTATTCATAGCTAGAGAATCGATCGCGGGTGTATTTTCCAGCAACTGCATAAACTCAGGTTGACTGATGTATTCCATCGACAGCGTATCGTCTTTAGAGTAACCAGAGGCATCACGCGGATCGCTCAAGCTATCAAATTCAACTTTGCCACCGTTGGGGCTAGCAATTGTCACTTGGCAACCAGCATTAATAAATTCAGCGTAGGGATGAATTAATTCTGAAGCCCAGAAGCCCACCGAGCCGCCCAGAGTGGTCGAGACGGATGGATTGGCAACAATTAGCAGAATGTGGCGACTCATACAATTCTCCATTGAAACAACACGGTTTAGTCACTTTTTCAATATAAGTTGAGTATGATTGATTTGTCCAATGGATATTTTGTATAAACTTTATTTGTCGTATGAATCTTGCTGGAATCGATCTCAATCTGCTGGTGGTCTTTGATGCACTGATGACCGAACGCCAAGTCACGCGGGCGGGAGAACGCATCGGGTTGAGTCAACCCGCAACGAGCAATGCCCTAGCTCGACTCAGGACTCTAACCAAGGATGAACTATTTGTCAGAAGCCGTGGTACGCTGCTGCCTACTCCAGTGGCGATCTCCCTCGCCCAACAGATCCAACCCGCTTTAGGGCAAATTCAAACGGCTCTATCGCCAGTTCAACCCTTCGATCCCATGACTAGCGATCGAGTCTTTAATATTGGCATGAGTGATTATGTTGGATTTGTGCTGTTACCTCGGTTATTAGAAAAGCTCGAAACTGTTGCACCGCAAGTCAAGATTCAAGTCAAATCAGGCGATCGACAGCATCGTCTTGAATTACTCGACAAAGGCGAGATCGATCTGCTATGTGGATTAATTCCAGAACGAATTGCATGGCATGAAAAACAGTTGCTCTTTCGAGAGCAATTTGTTTGTGTTTGTCGTCGCGATCGGCCAATTATTGATGATACTCTTTCACTTCAAGAGTATCTAGCTGCCGATCATTTGCTAGTTTCAGTGCAAGAGGATATGGTAGGTCGTGTAGATTATCTATTAGCCAAGCAGAATCTCAAACGACACATTGCTGTATCAATTCCGCACTTTTTGGTTGCCCCTTCTATCTTGGCTCGGACAAATCTCATTGCTACCCTGGTAGAGAGAGTTGCCCATGAGTTTGCCCCAAACCTAAATTTAAAAGTTTTGCCCTGTCCAATTCCTCTAAAAGGGTTTTCTGTTTATATGCGCTGGCATCAAAGCGCGCAAAATAATGCTACACATATTTGGCTCAGAACCCTAATTCAAGAAATAGCCACAACGATCGATTAAAGCCACCTAACGTTCCGCTTCACCCACCGCTAGTAAATTTTTGAATTCAACCGATCGACTCGATCCGGTCGGTGTGCAAGCGGATTGTTAGACTGTATCTCGCCGATTTCCCTTCTGCGGAGGCAGACGCTACGCGAATGGGAACGCTCCGCGATCGCTTCTGAATTGGGATTACAAAGCTTCAATTTGGACGATACCGCCCTCAACATTATCAACCTGTAATCGATACCCGTAGAGCATCGCCATCCCTAGCAGAGGTTCTGTCTCTGTCCATCTGAATTTCCGACCACTACAGAAAAGGTTGCTTCACGACGAAAATTTACGACCCCCTGCATCATGGCTTTTTCAGACTCCGTGCCCCAAAATGATAAACGGCGCGATGCCCAATCCGAATTCCCCAAGGTTGAGCATCGGGATGGCGTTCAAATAGCCGCTCGGTTGCTCCTACAACTGTTTCATCGACCTCAAAATCTCCGGTTTCAATGTCGATCGCCACAATCTTGCTGTCGTTTCCGGCCTCAACTTGCTGCTGAATGCCAGATTCATAGAGTGCTTGCCCACGTTGAGCTAACTCTTCTTTGCTATAACGTCGTTGACGAATTGCCATGTATTTGCTCTCCTTTCGACTCACTACTTCAATTTTAGTTGGATTCGTAGCTCTTGTTGGATTTCGCTATCGACCCAATTTACAAACTAGAATACCTTTTTCATGTAATACCGACAAATGTGTACCGAAATTTCTTCAGAAGATAACTTGACATTCTTGGTCGATCGATCATAAACTGAATCTCATGAGAAAGTCGTAACAAGCAATGGCAAGGCTGCGAGAGTTTGACACAGAAAAAGCGATTAAAGATGCAATGGAATCATTCTGGTTGCAGGGCTATGGTGCGACTACTATGAAGGATCTGAGTTCGGCAACAGGTGTTTTGAGTGGAAGTCTTCACGCCGCCTTTGGTGGGAAGAAACAGCTTTTTCTGATGGCACTCGACTGTTACACCCAGGAAGGACTCGCCACCATGTCTGAAACGTTGAGCCAGGATGGTTCCGTCCTCGATGCCATTCGACGATGTTTAATGGCGGTAGCTTCTGAACATGCTCCAGAGAACCGTCAAAAAGGATGTCTGATCGCCAATTCTATTGCTGAACTTATCCCCCATGACTCTGACGTGACAGCCAGAATACAGCGGATGTTTAGACGGATGGAGGATCTATTTGCTGGAGCAATTAGTCGCGCTCAATCGGAAGGTGAGATCTCGCGCCATCATGATGCTCATATGCTGGCTCGGTTCATTGTTATGACGATCGAAGGGCTAAGGATTTATGGCAAACCGCAGCCCGCCGATCGCAGTTTAGCCGACATCATTGATGTCATTATTGGTGCTTGCCGCTAAATTTTTTTACTCTTTTATTGGTCGATTGACCAATAATTAATTCACAACTCCCAGGAAAAATCATGATAAGTATTTCTGAAACTCAAATCGACCTGAAACTACCACTTGCTGGCAAAGTGGCAATTGTCACAGGTTCCTCCCGTGGAATTGGGGACGCGATCGCCCAGCGATTAGCCGATGATGGCGCGGCGGTGGTGGTTAATTATGTCAATGGGAAAGAGCAGGCTGAAGCGGTAGTCAGATCGATCGAAACTAAGGGGGGCAAAGCGATTGCCATTCAAGCCGATCTTGGCAATCTTGCAGATATTCAGCGGCTATTCGAGCAGACGATCGGCAACTTTGGACGTTTAGATATCTTGGTAAATAACGCTGGCATCGCCTTGTCAAACCCAGTCACTGACGCAACCGAGGCAGAATTCGATCGAACTTTTGCTGTCAATGCGAAGGGGCCTTTCTTTGCCATGCAAGCGGCAGCAAAACACATGCAAGATGGTGGACGCATTATCAGTATTTCAACTATTCTGACGGTCGTTAGCCGCCCAAACAGAGCGATCTATGCCGCCAGCAAAGCAGCCGTGGAGCAGTTCAGTATGACGCTTTCTAAAGAGTTAGGCGGACGCGGCATCACCGTAAATACCGTTTCACCCGGAGCAGTTGAGACTGAAATGATGGCGGCATCAATGCCCCCTCAAATGAAACAGATGATTGCTCAACAAACCCCCCTCGGTCGATTAGGACAGCCTCAAGATATCGCTGATGTGGTGGCGTTTCTGGCTAGTGAAGATGGACGCTGGCTGACGGGACAGAACATTCAGGCTACAGGTGGAGCTTAATCACCACAATCCGCTCAGAAATACATTCGCAAACAGGAAACACCGTAATGACAGATCTCCAAGGTAAAGTAGCGATTGTCACAGGTGCCTCACGGGGCATCGGACGGGCGATCGCCCAGCGATTAGGGCGGGAAGGGGCATCGGTAGTTGTGAACTACGCCAACAGTCCTGAAAAGGCACAAGAAGTTGTTAAAACGATTGAAGCGGCTGGTGCCAAGGCGATCGCAGTTCAGGCAGATGTGAGTAAAATCGACGATATTTATCGGTTGTTTGATGCCACGTTTACCCAGTTCGGACAGCTCGATCTGCTGGTAAATAATGCCGCTCTGTCTCTGCACAAATCACTGGCTGAAACTACTGACGAAGAATTCGATCGGATGTTTGCCATCAATGCTAAGGGTACATTTGTCTCCCTGCGTGAAGCGGCAAAACGGATGGCAGACAACGGGCGAATTGTCAGTATCACCACGCCTGGAACGGTGATGGGTTGGCCAGGTTTTGGGGTGTATGGTGCCAGCAAAGCAACTGTGGTAGGTTATAGCATTGCCCTTGCTAAAGAGCTGGGCAGCCGAGGAATTACCGTTAATATGGTGATGCCAGGTGGCACTGATACCGATGGATTTGCTGCTTCTGCACCGCCAGAAATGCGATCGCAGGTAGCAAAATCGTCTCCTTTAGGTCGAATGGGTCAACCAGAAGATATTGCTGATGTAGTTGCCTTTTTGTGTTCCGATCGCGGGCGTTGGATTACGGGACAACATCTCCGCGCTACAGGCGGATCGGTCTAATGCCAACTCCCCAATCATCCGAGACTCGACAGCAGGCTGCACTCATGCTGCTCTGCTCTGCACAATTCATGGTGGTTCTAGATGCCACTATTGTTGCAGTTGCACTCTCTAATATGCAAAGCGATCTAGGCTTATCGCCTCAGAATTTGCAATGGGTCATCAACGCTTACACATTGGTGTTCGGCGGTTTTCTCTTGCTGGGCGGTCGAGCGGCTGACTTGTGTGGTCGTCAGCGGGTGTTCATGTTGGGAATTAGCCTATTCTCACTGGCTTCACTCATTGGTGGTTTGTCGCCCTCTGGGAATGTGCTGATTCTAGCGCGGAGTTTGCAAGGACTGGGTGGCGCAATGATTTCACCTGCTGCACTCTCTATTTTGACGACGATATTTACTGAAGGTGGGGCGCGTAACCGTGCCTTGGGGATTTGGGGTGCTACTGCTGCCGCAGGTTCAACTTCAGGGGTATTACTGGGTGGCTTGCTGACTAACTATCTGGGGTGGCGATGGGTGCTATTTGTCAATGTACCGATCGGTCTGGTGACGGTTTTACTTAGCTCGAAGTTGCTCAAAGGCGACCAAACAGATGATGACAGCCCCAGTAAAGGGTTCGATCTAGCTGGAGCGATCGCGATTACATCCGGTCTGATGGTATTCGTTTATGCGATCGTGGGCATCACAGAATTTGGGTGGAATTCAACGCGAACGCTCTCTTTACTGGTACTTTCACTATTACTAATTGCCAGTTTTATCGCGATCGAATTGCGATCGAAATCGCCGCTGGTCAAGTTTAGTATTTTCCGATTGCGTAACTTAACTGGTGCAAATTTGGTTGCTCTAGTTCACGCTTCGGGGCCACTTTCAACCTTGTTTTTCATTTCGCTTTATCTGCAACAGGTGCTGGGCTATTCGTCTCTGGCAACAGGTTTGGCTTTTGTGCCATTTTCGCTCTGTGCGGCGGCAGCGGCAATTATTGCGGCTCCGATGGTACAGCGATTTGGACTCAAGGTAACGATCGCCGGAGGACTACTGATGATGGCTTTGGGGCTGCTACTCTTTTCGCAACTTCCGCCAAATGGTAACTTCTGGCTGCATGTGCTGCCCGGATCGATTTTGGTGGGTGCGGGGATTACACTTGCAGGCGTACCAATGACGATCGCCGCGATGTCAGGTGTGGAAGAGCGGGATGCTGGACTCGCTTCTGGGTTAATTAATACGAGTCAACAAATCGGTGCGGCGATCGTGCTAGCACTTCTAGTTACACTTTCAAGTTCGCAGACTCAGGCAATTATTGCCATCCAGGGAAACTCACCAGAGGTAATGGCGATCGCCCTAACCAAAGGGTTTCAATTTGCCTTTTTAGTGGGTTTTGGATTACTAATAGTAGGCGCAATTATTGCTGTTGTGCTCATTACGAACCCTAGTCCCCGTAACCTAAACTAACGCTAACAAAACCAACAATACAGAGGAATCAATGACGATCGAACTTTACACGGCTGGCACACCAAACGGTCAGAAAATTTCTATCATGCTAGAAGAAATTGCGATCGACTATATCGTTCATCCAATTAACTTTAGTCAGGAAGAGCAGAAGCAACCAGAATTTTTGGCAATTAATCCCAACGGCAAAATTCCGGCAATTGTAGACACTAATGGACTAAATAGTCAACCGATTTCAATTTTTGAGTCAGGTGCAATCTTAATTTATCTTGCCGAAAAATCTGGCAAGCTGCTTTCTTCAGATCCCCGAAAACGGATGGAGACGATCGAATGGTTGATGTTCCAGATGGCAGGCGTTGGGCCAATGTTTGGTCAATTAGGGTACTTTAGCCATTATGCGCCAGTGAAGATAGAACTGGCGATCGATCGTTATGCCAATGAAGCGAAGCGATTGCTTGGGGTGTTAGACAAACGATTAAGCGTAGTCGAATTTCTAGCGGGTGATTATTCAATTGCTGATATCGCTACTTTTACCTGGGTTAATGGTTATGAATACCTTGGATTAAAGATTGATGAGTTGCCTCATGTTCAAAGATGGCATAACTCAATCTCAGCGCGTCCAGCCGTGCAACGAGGTCTTAAAGTACCGCAAAGTTAAGCTGTAAAATATCCAGTAATTCACATTTTTCTGTGATTGCTGGAATTTTAGGCGATCGCGTTGAAACACTATCTGACTAATAAATTTAGCAGGCTAACGTTCCCGTTCACCCGCCGCTAATAACCTTTCGGTCTTAACCAACCAACTTGATACGGTCGGTGTGCAACGGGATTGTTATGCGGCGATCGCTATGTCATTGAAATCACTGGATAGTTATAACTCTCTTTGACAACTAAACCATCTTTCCAGTAACCGATCGAAAGCTGACTGCTTTTATTGTCAATGATTCGATCGCCATATTTGATGGTGAAATCATTGTACCAATTGGAAACTACAACGAAATCATAAGCACGATCGGCTGAAACAGCAATATCTTGACTGATTAACCTAGACTCTCTAAACTCAACCAACATCTCGTTGAAAAAGATGGCTCTTCCTTGGCGGCAGGCTTCCTTCCCTGTAGTGACTGTACCGTCACCTTCAATCATCACAGTATCCTCGGCATAGTATTTTTCCAATGCAACTGAAGTTTGAAAGGTCACAACTAGCTTATTAATGTCTTCTAGCTTGGATTGTAGTTCTTCTAGGGTCATGGTAGTAGGTGTGTCGAGTTGAATCGTCTAGATACTTCTCCAAGAAGTTCTACGACAGGGCAGGTTTCATTATGGATCGATCTCCCCTCAAACAGATTGTAAAAAATTGACCTTAATCGAGCAGAACGACATGGCAGGGATGAAAGCCGCGTTGTGCCAGATATTCAGTGGGTGTGCAATTGGCGAACGATCGAAAATCGTGAATAAAATGTGCCTGGTCGAAATAACCACAGGCGATCGCCACGTCTGCCCAATCAACCCGATCTTTGCCGGATACGAGGTCAAGAGCTTGTTGTAAGCGGCGAACCCGACAAAATAGCTTGGGGGTTAGCCCCACTCGATCGCGGAATAGTTGGTTGAAATGGCGGGCACTGAAGCCAATTTTATCGGTTACTTCGCTCACTCTGGTGGTTGGATCTCTCCTAAACTCTTGCAATGCCATCGCGATCGCGGCATAACGGTCTAGCGGTTGCATCACCATCAGCAAAAATTGCTCCAACACCCAAAAGCGGCTGGCGACTGTTGGCGATTCGAGCAGGCGATTGCGTAGTTCATCCGCCCGAACCTGCCATAATTCATTTAATGAAATTCTCTGGTTGTGCAATTCGCCCGCAGGCAACGCGAAGAATGGGACATTGCCCCCAGGCTTGAAATGTACGCCCATCACCGATATCTTGCTGTCATTGTTGATGATGAAGCCTTCAGAATGGGTGCCGCAAATCATCATGCCGCTGGTGCTGCCAATTTGCGATCGACTGTGAAGATCGAATAGCGGAATCCGATCTTCATGTAAATTAATCACCAACTCCATCGAACCGATCGGCAACAATCGAGACTGCGTTTTAGGTAAGTTCTTGCCTTCTCGACTCCAAAGCAGTTCAACAAATTGCGAGAGCGGCGATCGCGGTTGGTAAGTTTGGTAAATCATATGGTTTTGCCAGTCAATCAACACTAACAGATCATCTTTAGGCTACCTCTCCAACCGCTGATTTTAGCCGCATAACTATTATTGGGCGGAAAGTTTTTGCCTAAGGTAACGTCGCAGCCGCTACCCAAAATCAGGCTCTCAACGCAATTTTATTCCTGTACCGTCAAGTTTTGCAGCAGGAACTAGATAGTCGAATTAATGCCATCCGAGCCAAACGCCCACAGCAAATTCCGATCGTGCTCTCTCCCGATGAAGCTTTTGCCATTATTCAACAAACCACCGGAGTTCATCGGCTGATGCTGCAACTACTTTACGGTAGTGGACTGCGCTTGCTTTGAATGTATGGAGCTACGAATCAAAGACATCGATTTTGCCCAGTCTCAAATGGTCATCCGCTGCGGCAAAGGTGGTAAAGTTGGTCAATTAGGGTACTTTAGCCGTTATGCGCCAGTGAAGATAGAACTAGCGATCGATCGTTACACCAATGAAGCGAAGCGATTGCTTGGAGTGTTAGACAAACGATTAGGCGTAGTCGAATTTCTAGCTGGTGATTATTCGTTGGCGAAGCCTCTCTGAAAGAGAATCGCCGATATCGCTACTTTTACCTGGGTTAATGGTTATGAATACCTTGGACTAAAGATTGATGAGTTGCCTCATGTTCAAAGATGGCATGACTCAATCTCAGCACGTCCAGCCGTTCAAAGAGGTCTGAAAGTACCTCAAAGTTAAGCTGTAATAAAATCTCACAAATATCCAGTAATTCACATTTTTCTGTGATTGCTGGAATTTTAGGCGATCGATCGCTTTGAAACACTATCTGACTAATAAATTTAGCAGGCTAACGACCAAGCTCACCGGACGCAGATCGCCTCTCAACGGAGCAAATATCCTTAACCCGTTGGCGGTAGCGGAGCGTTTGCCCTGCAATAGCCTTTCCGCCAGGAAAACTCACGTTAAATAATACTCAAATAATTTCAGTTAAAGCTTGTACGAGTAGAAGATTTTGTTCCTCAGTACCGACAGTAATTCGCAGCTTGTCTTGCAACCCAGATTCATTGAAATAACGAACTAAAATCCCTCGTGCTTTTAATGCTAGATAGAGTCGTTCTGCCTGAAGATCGATCGTTGTTGCCAGTAGAAAATTGCCATGTGATTCACCGACTGTAAAGCCTAGCTTTTCCAAATCGATCGCTAATTTTGTCCGAGATGATTTAATCCGATCGATACAATTATCTGTATAGATTCGATCGAGGATTGCCGCTGTACCAACTTTAGTCGCGATCGCATCGATGTTGTAACTATCTTTAACTTTAAACAAGCCTGCTAAAAGTCTAGGATTAGCAATCCCAAAACCCATCCGCAATCCAGCGAGAGAATACCCCTTGGAGAGCGTCCGTAACAGAATGACGTTATCGAATTCTCGTACCATTGAAAGTGCAGAATCAGGGGCAAAATTCACATAGGCTTCATCGATCGCGAGTATCCCCTTTAATTGACTCGCTAGGATGCGTAAATCCTCGCTCGGGACGATATGACCTGAAGGACTATTTGGTGATGCGATTAGGGTGACAGCACCCTGTGCGGCGACGAGTTCGGCGATCGGTAGTTGCCAATTGGCGGGATAGGGAATTTCGACTGTCTGTGCTGGCTGCATTGCCGCGATCGTTCGGTATAAAACGTATGTAGGCATCGGGTAAACGACTCGGCGACTGTCGCCTTCCGCACCAGCCCGAATTAACACATTCAACAATTCATCGCTACCATTACTCACAATAATCCAATCTTCGGGTATATCCAAAGTGACGCTTACCGCTTGGCAAAATTCACGCGCAAAAGGGTCTGGATAACGTCTGAGCCATTCCCCATCGAAATCTTGTAGTAC